>JAGCAG010000075.1 GCA_017652785.1 Paludibacteraceae bacterium
ATCGTATTGTATTTTGAACAAGGACCAACAAGAACTTTGCTTTTTTGACATAAAGTTCCCATTTTTGCAAAAAAATAAGTTGAAATGAACAAAAATTGTCCTGAAATTCTAGAGTTGAAAAATCGTGTAGAAGCACAAGTGAAGCGAAAAATAAAGACACCAAACGACTTTATTTTTTTGAGTGGAGTAATTTGGGAACGTACGCACGAAACTATCAGCCCCACCACTCTTAAACGCCTTTGGGGATATATTGATGGTGCAGATCATGCACGCAATAGCACATTACGCATTTTATCAACCTTTTTAGGATTTCAAGACTGGGATGATTTTTTGCAGAATCTAAGCAATGAAAGCGATTTACAATCTGAATTCTTATGCACACCACATATTTCCACCTCTAACTTACAAATAGGAGACCGCTTGGAAGTATCGTGGAAACCAAACAGACATTGTGTGTTTCGTTACTTGGGCAATCAGCAATTCATTGTAGAAAAAGCCGAGAATTCAAAACTTGCAGAAGGAAATACTTTCTCTTGTTCTTTTTTTCTACTTCATGAGCCTCTTTATATCACCAACTTGGTGCAAGGGAAAAAATTACCGGTAGATTTTGTAGCAGGAAACAAAGATGGACTTCTTGAAATAAAAAAACAATAAGTTTTTTTTCACCTCTTGTAGAGCTGACGGAAACGAGTATTTTTCTGAAAGAAAAAGGTAACAAAACTAAAAAACAACAGAAAATATCCGCAATAAGTGAGGGCTATTCCATACGGATCGTGATTTACCGAAAACGTTACACCTCGCTCGTCTTCGTCGTACGACTGTTGGCAGAAACGGTAGTTTTTATACGAAAAAACACGATTCATTGCCGTTTGCCCCTGCACAACTTCTTCCCCATTGCTAACCTCAATAGTACTTGCAAAATCCTTTGGAGAAAGTGTTCCATCATAGTACTCAACCTGAAAATCTAGCAACTTTATATATTGATTTTTGGCATTTTTGGAAAACTCAAAAAAAGCAGGTCTTCCCTCATCATCAACAAACTCATTTTGAGGTTCATCTATTCTCAAATGAATGGTTCCTTGTTTACCAAAAAGATGCGTCACCAACGACCCTGCAAGAATTACAACAAACGAAAAATGCAATAAAAACGTTATCAAGTTTTTGTAAACGCCTTGACGAAATAGGTAAACAACCGAGAGAATCACCGTTAAAAGCCACAAACAAATGGTAAAAGGAGATGTGTAGAAATATTTTTTGACAAAATCGGTTCCCGAAAACGCTTCAACCACAGTGGCCAAAACAAGAAGAGAGATGAGCAACCCCGAAAGCGAAAAAACTGTTTGCCTCAACATTTCTCTGCAAGTTTTTTTAATTCGAAATAAATGCGCAAACAACTCCAAGCATCGAGCGCAGCATAATGTTGTTGAGCAGGAGAAAGTATCTTTGCCGACCAGTCGGAAAGGCGTTGCTTTTTCTGAATTTTTTCACCAAAAACAATGGCATAGATTTTCTGCAAACTCATATCTTCTATACCAACTTTTTTGGCAACATCCTGAATATCAACAAATCCACGAGGATAAAACAAAAACTGCTTCATCGAATGAAAATCATCCTTTACAGCCAAACCTATTTTCAATATATTTTCGTCGGAAAGTAAATCGAGAACTGGTTGCAAATTTTTAATGCTTCCGAGTTGAAACAAGCAACAAAAATCTGGAGCCGAAAGCTGAATAAGCGAAATTTTATTTTGTTTGCCCCGTCTGAATTCTGGCTTCGATTCCGTATCAAATCCCAAAAAACGATTTTCTTTCAGAAGGCGAACTGCTTCAACAACTTTTTCATCAGAATCAACCAAAATAATTTCCCCTTTAAACGTAGCAACGGGCAAAAAATCCAATTATTCCTTTGAAATAGAGGTCAACATTTTTTAGTCCTGACTTTCCAAATTTCCGCTATAAAAGAGTGTGTGCAACGCTTGTAAAGCATTCAAAAGTTTTTGTCCCCAATGTTCTGAAAATGCTTTTATGCAAACGTTCAACGCATCGTTTCGAACATTTTCATTACCAAACTGACAACAAAGCACATAATCTTTCAGTTCCTGATAAACATCGGTAAGCAACTCCGAAATACTTGCTCCAACAGCCGTTTCGCTAAGTTGCATATCGGCATCAAACGTATTCAAAAAGCCGTCGTTTTCGCCAAGAAGAGAATAAATTCCAGCTCGTACCGTTTCATAATCCAACTCTGAAACAAAACGCTCTGGATCCTCCTCATAATACCTTTCAGGAAGGTCGATAAGCATCGTTTTCAGATAGAGTAAAGGTAAAATTTTCAACAACGTTGCCACAAAATCCTTGGGTTGCCTATCGGGAGATTGCTCCAAAAACGAACAAGTTTCTACAGCAACGGTCAAAAATTCTATATTCTCTTTTACTGACATGCCATCTTTTTTTAAAATTCTATTTCAGTTGCAAGCAACGTATTTTTCAGAAGCGAAACGATGGTCATTGGCCCTACTCCACCAGGAACTGGCGTAATGTACGAACATTTTGGAGCAACTTCGTCAAACTTAACATCTCCCGTCAACTTCCAACCGCTTTTTGTCTTATCAGAAGGAACACGAGTTGTGCCAACATCAATAACAACAGCACCCTCCTTGACCATTTCAGCTGTAAGAAATTCGGGTTTACCAAGCGCAGCAATAATAATGTCCGCCTGACGTGTTATCTCTGCCAAATTTTTAGTGCGGCTATGACAAACCGTAACGGTAGCATCTCCCGGATAAGCCTTCTGCATCATAAGATTTGCGACAGGTTTTCCAACGATGTTGCTTCTGCCAATCACAACACAATGTTTACCTGAAGTTTCTATATTATAACGTTTTAGGAGTTCTAAAATACCAGCAGGAGTTGCAGAAACAAAAGATGTCAAACCTATTGAAGAACGTCCAACATTGATTGGATGAAATCCGTCAACATCCTTGCGATAGTCAATTGCTTCTATAATTTTTTGTTCAGAAATATGTTTAGGAAGTGGAAGTTGAACGATAAATCCGTCAATTTCATCGTCGTTGTTCAGTTTTTCCACCGTTTGCAAAAGTTCTTCTTCAGACACATTATCTTCGAAACGGATAAGAGTAGATTTGAAACCAACTTGTTCGCAAGACTTCACTTTATGAGCAACATAAGTTTCACTTCCTCCATCATGCCCTACCAAGATTGCAGCCAAATGAGGTATTTTTTTACCTTCTTGCACACGTTTTTGCACCTCTTCAGAAATCTCTTTTTTTATTGCTTCCGAAATAGCTTTTCCGTCAATAAGTTCCATATTTTATCTACGTTTTAAAGGGTTTGATTGAAATTTTTTCATCATTTTTCTCATATCATCCATTTGCTTTAGCAAACGATTGACCTCTTGAATAGAAGTTCCACTTCCTGCAGCGATTCTGGCCCGACGACTTCCGTTTAATAATTGCGGATTTTCACGTTCTTTTGGCGTCATCGAATAAATAATGGCTTCAATAGGTTTGAATGCATTATCATCAATATCTACGTTCTTCAACGCTTTTCCTACTCCAGGAATCATTTGAGCAAGATCCTTTAGGTTTCCCATTTTTTGAACTTGTCTTATTTGTTCCAAAAAGTCATTGAAGTCGAACTGATTTTTAGCAATTTTTTTGCTCAACTTGCGAGCAACAGCTTCGTCAAACTCATTTTCTGCACGTTCTACCAAAGATACAATGTCACCCATTCCCAAAATTCGGTCGGCCATTCGCTCTGGATGAAACAAATCGATTGCATCCATTTTTTCGCCAGTACCAATAAATTTGATAGGTTTGTTCACTACCGAACGAATAGAAAGCGCCGCACCACCACGAGTATCTCCGTCCAACTTGGTCAGTACAACTCCGTTGAAATCAAGGCGTTCGTTAAACTCTTTCGCAGTATTAACGGCATCTTGACCAGTCATTGCATCAACAACAAAAAGAATTTCGTCAGGAGAAACTGCTTTTTTGATAGCAGTAATCTCTTTCATCATCTCTTCATCAACAGCCAAACGCCCAGCTGTGTCTATGATAACCAAATCGTGTTTATTTTTCTTTGCAAAGGCAATTGCATTTTGAGCAATTTTTATCGGATTTTTTTGATCTTCTTCGGTATAAACAGGCACATTTATCGACTCTCCAACAACCTTAAGTTGATCAATAGCAGCAGGACGATAAACATCGCAAGCCACCAACAAAGGATTTTTCCCTTTACGAGTTTTTAGTACGTTTGCCAATTTCCCTGAAAAAGTGGTTTTTCCAGAACCCTGCAAACCCGACATCAAAATAACAGCAGGAGAAGATTTTAGATTTAAATCCTCATTTTTTCCTCCCATCAGCGCTGCCAATTCGTCATGCACAACCTTAATCATCAGTTGTCCCGGCTGAATAGAGGTCAGCACGTTCATACCCAATGCTTTTTGTTTTACCTCGTCGGTAAATGTTTTTGCTACTTTGTAGTTTACATCGGCATCAAGCAGTGCTTTGCGAACATCTTTCAGTGTTTCGGCAACGTTAATTTCCGTAATTCTACCCTGCCCTTTCAGTATTTTGAACGACCGTTCGAGGCGTTCACTCAAATTTTCAAACATAAAAAAACTATTCTAAAAGAAATTAATACGCAAAGGTAAGGAAAAGTTGCGAAAGAAAACATGTTTGGATAACGTTCGCATAAAAGAAAAAAGTATTTAATTTTTAACAACAATCCCCTGCTTTTGCAGGGGATGTTCTCTAATGATAATTCCCGAAGGTACTACCCAACCGAGAACTAGCATTGCAAATGATATTACTCCATTGCTTTCAACAGCTCATCATTTTCCTCACGAAGACCAATAGTAATACGAAGACAATTTCCACACAAAGTGACCCTATTTCTATTACGAACTATAATACCTTTTTGAGTTAAAGAAGTGTACATTTCATCAGCATTCGTCACTTTGACTAGAACAAAATTGGCATCGGTTGGATAAACCTCCTCC
>JAGCAG010000076.1 GCA_017652785.1 Paludibacteraceae bacterium
AGCCGACGGTTCTGTATCGCAAGGTGTGAACATCGAAGAAACTTCACCTATCGCTATCGATGGTAAGTTCATTCCTTACAACAAACCTATCACTATTGCGTTCTGGATGAAGATTCGTGAAACTCAAGGTGACCAAACTCAGTTCTTTGCGCTTACTACTCGTAACAACTCAGCTGATTGTACAGGATGTTGGGCATTTGGTAACTACGGTGCAATGTGGTCAACAATGAACAACTCAAATGGTATAATGACGGCTACTTGGCGTAGAGCAACTACCAGTGGAGTAACTTATCAAGCTGGTGAAGTTTATATCACATCTGGTAAGGGTGCTAAAATCGGTAGTTGGGTACACTTGGCTGTAACGTTCGATACTGGTGGTAATAACCGTAATGGAGAATTCTACTTCAATGGTAATGCGGCAGGAACAACAACTACATCAGACGGAAGTTCTTCCAGCAACGTTATCGACCAAGGTATTGACGGATTCAAATCGCACCGTTTGTATATTGGTGGTAACGCTAACGACGGTCGTGCAGGTCTTATTGCTACTATCGACGATATCCAAATTTGGCACAAAAAACTTTCGGCTGCTGAAGTGTTGGATGCTATGCAAGGTTATGCGCACCGTTTGGATCAAATTCCTAACGAATTGGTAGGTTACTGGAGTTTGGACGAATACGACGAAGAAAACAAGACCTTCCCTAACCAAGGTAAAGGTACATGGGATGGAATTAACGATTATGTAGGAAGTTCAACTACTGCAAGAGCTGGTTCTCGTGCTTTGGTTCAAGACATTTCGTTTATTTCTTATGGCGACAACACTGATAATGAATGGAGGAGTGGTGCTAGTGTAACAAGTGCTAATGGTAGTTATCCAAACGACATTGTATTGGCAGCTCCTCTTGTAGCAGGTAACCCAGCATTGCCAGGTAAATTCAAAGTTGTAACTGAACCAACATTCGACTTTGAAGGTGCAGATTCTCAAACAGGAACTGGTAACTCAACTACAGGTTCGGCAACTGCTACTTACAGCACAGAAGGTAGTTATCTTGCAAAAGTAACACTTGCTAACGACTGGGGATCAGATTCTAAAACTATCGAATATGTAGTGATAGAAGCAGACCACACAGGTTTGGATTCTGCTACTCCAATTGCTGACATGGCTGTTTATCCAAACCCATTTGTTGATGCAGTGAATATGCGCTTTGTAGAAGCAGGTACTTACACTGTAGAAGTTATCGATATGCAAGGACGCATGGTAAGCACTGCTTCGCAAGAAGTAGAAGCTAACAACCTATTCAGAGTAAGTGTAACTGGAGAAACAGGTTTGTATCTATTGCGTGTGAAGAATGCTGATGGTGAAATCATCAAAACATTCAAAGTAGATAAAAAGTAAAAAAAAGAGTTTTATCTAAATAACAATGAGAGAAACCGCTTTTCGAAAGAAAGCGGTTTCTTCTTTTTTTTGTTTACTTTTGTGGCGGAATGAAAAAGTGTTTTTTTGCAATAGTGTTGTGCGTAGTGGCGGTGGCTTGCCAAAGAGAGCTTAGTCCGCGTCCTTATGGTTATTTTCGTATCGATTTACCCGAAAACGAGTATAGGCAATTGGATAGCGTTTTTCCGTTTCGGTTCCACTATTCGCAATCGGCAAGGGTGGTGACTCCCAACCCCGACGAGCCGTTTTGGATAGATGTTTTCTACCCCAAGTTTGATGCAAAGATTCATTGTAGCTACGAGCGCTTTGCAAAAGATATGTTTCAAACTCATGCCGAAGAGTCGCATACTTTGGCTTACAAACACGTTGTTCGTGCCGATGCTATAACGGAGCAGGTTTTTGTCAACGAAGAAAAAAATGTGTACGGTATTCTCTACGAATTCAAAGGCAATGCAGCTTCGCAAGTTCAGTTCTTTCTTACCGATAGTGTGTCGCAATTTTTGCGTGGTTCGCTCTACTTCAACTCTCTTCCCAACCCCGACTCTATCGCTCCAGTATTAGAGTTTATCCGTCGCGACGTGGTACGCCTTGTGGAAACTACCGAATGGAAATAGTGCACGAAAAAAAATGATTGTTTTCAGAAAAAAAACTTCCAATAGCGACATTGCCGTATGGCAACTCACCGAAAGCGAAGATGCGTTGTTGAACCTTTTGGGCAAAGGTTCTATTCCTTCGGTTTACAAAAATGCTACTCGTCGCTTGGAGTTCCTAGCCGAAAAACTTCTACTTAAAGCCGTTTGCGGCGAGAGTGATTTTGAGCATTTGCCTTCGGGCATGCCGTTTCTTCCAAATAGCGACGTGCGCATTAGTTTTTCGCATACGAAGGGTTATGTTGCTCTTATTGCAAGTCGGAAAAAAATGGTAGGTATCGATATTGAATATCCTTCGGAGCGTGTTGGAAGGGTAAAAGAGCGTTTTTTGAGTATAGCTGAATTGGAGTGTTTTGGTCATCACTTGCCAAGTGTTTTGCTTGCGTGGTGTGCCAAAGAGGCACTTTACAAAGTACTCGATACACCAAATCTCGACTTTGCCAAGCAACTTGAAGTGCAAGGTTTTGAAACCAAAACTGAAGGAGAATTTTTGGTAAAGTCTGTAACCGATGATGTTTGCATTCATAAATTGAATTACATTTGTAATAATGATTATTTTTTAGTTTGGGTTGAAAAAAATGGCTAACGTTTACCAACATATTATAGAAAGTTGCCGTCGGGGAGAGAAACTTTTTGCCGTACTGATTGATCCTGAAAAGTGCAATGGCGAAAGTTTGCTTTCGTTTGTGGAAAAAATCAACGAGGCGTTGCCCGATTTTGTGCTTGTTGGGGGTAGCCAACTGACCGAAAATGTGGAAAAAACCGTAGTATTTATTCAGCAACACACCAAAGTGCCTGTAGTGCTTTTCCCCGGAAATATTCATCAGTTCACACCCAAGGCCGATGCCATTTTGTTTCTTTCGCTTATCTCTGGTCGGAATCCCGATTTTTTGATTGGTCAGCAGGTTGCGGTAGCTTCTAAACTCCGTGAAGCGCAAATAGAGGCCATTTCTACAGGTTATATCCTAATAGATGGAGCAACAGAGTCTGCTGTAACAAAAATGAGCAAAACGCAGCCCATAGATGCCGAAAACGTAGATTTGATTGTAAATACTGCTCTTGCTGGAGAATTGATTGGCAACAAGTTGATTTATCTAGAAGCGGGTAGTGGTGCAAAATGTCCAGTAGCAACAGAAACCATTAGGAAAGTAAAAAGCGTTTGTCAGGTGCCAATCATTGTTGGAGGAGGAATCTGTTCGGTGGAGCAACTCGAAAAGGCTTATCGCGCGGGTGCCGATTTGGTTGTGGTGGGCAACCATTTTGAAAAAAATCCTAATGATTTGTTTTCGTTTGTTCAATGTAAACGAACCCTTTTGGAAAGATAACTTTTGGTCAACTTTTTCATTATCTTTGCTTTGTTGTTTTTATAATAAAATTTTATCTCTTATGTTGAAAAAAAGATTTCTGCAGATTGCTGTTTTTGCTTTAGTTTTGGTAGCTATTTCTTCTTGTACTCCAAAAGAGTCAGAGTTTGATGAGATGCTTCTGATTGGTAAATGGGAACGACTATCTCCTTTTAGTGATGAGGAAAAAACAGGATACGAATATTATCGTTATGATGTTGGTGGAGTTGGTGTAACTTGGGATACTTACGATGATGTAACAGAAGACGAAGCGCAAGAATTCAAATGGACATTGCTAAAAAGCGATTTGACGCTTAAACATAAAATAGAGGTAACGGGTGAATATGAGGTACCAAAAGTATATACCGTTATTGAGCTCACTTCTACGAAGTTGGTGTATAAAGATGATAGAGATACTTACGATTTTTCAAAAGTAGAATAGAAAAAAGTTTATATGAAAAAAGCATTAAAAATATCGGGCATTACATTAGCATCGCTACTTGGCGTAGTGCTTATTGCGGTTTTGATGGCTGTTTATGTCGTGTTCACACCCGAACGACTTACTCCTATTGTGAAAAAAGTGTTGCCAGAAGTGGTAACCTGCGAAGCAGATCTCAACAAGGTTGAATTGACTTTTTTCAGCACTTTCCCACAATTTGGATTGGAGCTTGACGATGTTTGTCTGCAAAACCCGATGGTGGGAGCTAATGATACGTTGGCATTTGTTGATGAACTTGTGGCAACTGTTGATGTGTGGGCTTTTTTGACGGAAAACAAAGTGCAACTTAATTCGTTTTATTTGAAAAACGTTGCAGCAAACATTTTTGTTGATAGTTGTGGTAGGGCAAATTACGATATTTTTCCGCCATCGGAAGCGGTGGAAGACACTTCTGCGTTTGTTTTTCCTTTTGATTTTATCGCTGTTGATGCAGTGAAGATAGAAAACCTTTGTGCTACTTACAACGATTTTCAGAGTGGAATAGCAGCTTCGGTTGATCAGTTCGATTGCGAGGTTGACGCACAACTTTCGGCCGTTTTCGATGGAGAAGCATCATTACAGACAAATATCAAATCGCTTTCTGCAAAAATGGCGGGAGAGAATCCGATATTGGCAGATGTTGCTAATTTGGCTTTGGAGGTGAAAGCTGAAAAAAAGGCCGATTTGATTGATGGAAAACTAATGCTTTGTTTGCCCGATGCATCGTTCAAAATGGGAGAATTGGTGTTTTTGCAAAATCGTCGTCTTTTGTTTGATATTCCTCTTTCGGCATTGGTGGATTCTTTAAAAGTGAATCTCGAAAAAGCAAAGTTGGCACTTGATGATCACGAAATCGTTTTGAACGGGTTGGCTCAATATTGCGAAAATCAGGATATTGTGATGAATCTTGATTTTTCGACAAACAAATGGGTGCTTTCGGAGTTATTTCCACTTGTTCCTGAAGAATATGCCTCGCTTTTGGACGGCATCGAAGCCGATGGAGAAGTGCTTTTGCAAGGCAATGTGGCAGGTGTTTATAACGACTCTGTTTTCCCCAAAATTACAGCTAATCTTTTGTTGGAAAATGGCAAGGCGTATTACGAAGGCGTGCCTTATCGTTTGCGAGATGTTTTTGCTGATTTGTCGGCTGATGTTGATTTGAACAAGGGCGCAATCTCTTCGGCAAAAATCACGCGTTTATCGGCAAAAACAGGAACTTCGCAATTGCAAGCGTCGGGAGTTGTCAACGATTTGCTTGGAGCCTTGCGTTGCAATTTGCATCTAGTTGGTGACGTCAATCTGCCAGAATTGAAACCTTTACTTGGCGATATGAATGTGCAACTGCAAGGTCGCACCAAAGCCAATCTTAATGCTCGTTTTGCACTTGACGATGCGTTGAATCTTAATTTGAATAAAATACATGCTTCGGGTAATTTGGCTCTCAGCAATGTTGATGTAGTTTACGAAGATAGTATGCTGTTGAAATCGCCTGATTTGTCGTTGGCATTTGCATTGCCAAGCACACGAGAAAATAAGTTTGCCGATGAACTTATCGAAGCAAAATTATCTTCTTCTGCCATCGATTTTGAAATGATTGAAACACTTTCGGCAAAAATTGATGCTGCCGAACTGCAACTTGGCATTTCTAATGTTTTAGACACTACGGTTATGCCGTCGATATTGTGTAATTTTGATATGCAACGCATTCAGGCGCAAATGGATACGATTGTTGCTGATGTGGTGCAACCAAGTGGAAAAATTGCACTTTCTCCTTCGCAACGTAATAAGGAAAATCCGTATTTAGAGCTGGAATATAGTAGTGAATCGTTGGTTGCTGCAATGGGAAATTTTCTTGATGTAAAAACTAAATACATCAAAATGGTGGCTTCCACTACTTACAACGAAAAACAAGAAAACACTTATTTGAAATGGAATCCGACCTTTGGCATAGATTTCAACAATGGTGTTGTTCGGATGGCAAGTTTGCCTCATGAGGTGCAAATACCATCGATAAAATTTAACCTTACACCACGCGATTTGTATATTGGCGATAGCCGAATTGTTATTGCTGATTCTGATTTCAAGTTGAGCGGAAAAGCAACTAATATTCGCAAATTTATGCGTAAAAAAGGTGATTTGATTGGAACTTTTGATTTTGTTTCGGATAAAACAAACGTTAATCAGTTGCTTGATTTGGTAAGTGGATTTGGTGTAGAAGAAGAGCCTACAAGTGAGGAAGTAGTAGAGGTTTCTGCCGAAAATCCATCAGTAAAAGAGGATAATCCGTTTATGGTGCCTAAAGGTGTTGATTTGACGTTGAATACCAAAATTAAAAAAGCACTTGTTGGTGATATTTTGGCAGAAAATTTGGGAGGAAAATTGATGGTAAAAAATGGCGTTGCTATTCTTGAACAAATGGGTTTCACCTGCGATGCTGCTAATATGCAACTTACCGCAATGTATCGTTCCGATCGAAAAAATCATCTCTTTGCGGGACTTGATTTCCATTTGTTGAACATCGATATTAAACAACTTATCGATATGATTCCAGATATTGATACAATTGTGCCGATGCTGAAGTCGTTTGAGGGAAGAGCAGAGTTTCATCTTGCTGCCGAAACTTATATGAAATCGAACTACGATTTGAAAATGTCTACCCTTCGTGGAGCAGCAGCTATCGAAGGAAAAGATCTTGTATTGCTCGACAGCGAAACGTTTGCGAAAATTGCAAAACCATTAATGTTCAATCGTAAAACACGTAACTTAGTTGATAGCATTAGTGTAGAAGCAACGCTTTTCCGTAACGAAGTTGATTTGTATCCATTTGTAATGTCAATGGATAAATATTCAGCAGTGGTGGGCGGTCGCTATGATTTGAATCAAAATTATAACGCACATATCGAAACGCTTTCACCAATTCGTTTGGCTTTGCGTATTACAGGAAATGCCTCAAATCTTGATGATATGAACTTCGATTTGGTAAAAACCAAATA
>JAGCAG010000077.1 GCA_017652785.1 Paludibacteraceae bacterium
TGCATATACGAGTTAGTGTTAATTGTCTATAACAATATAAAAATATTAAAAAAAATATGAAACTACAGTACATTAAACATTTCTTGTTGGTGATGTTGATATTCATTCCTCTAATGGGCGTACAAGCGCAAGAGTATATGAATGTATATCTCACATCACAAGCTTCGTTTCAGTCAATATCAATTGACGAAATAGACAAAATCACCTTCCCATCGGAAGATGAAGTGAGCGTAACCATATCGGGCATTGCAATCCCTATGGCGGTTGAAAATATAGAGGTAATCACCTTTGGCGATACCGATATAACAGCCATAGAGGAGAGTGAAGCAGATGTAGAGGGAATAGAGATAATCTATTTGAGAGGTAGAGGAGAGATAAAAGTATCCTCGCCCGAAACAATAGCCCTTGTGCAACTCTACAATATGCAAGGAGTGTTGATGCAAACCCAAACACCACAAACCGAGATTGCAATACTCGATGTAAGCGGTTATTCCCAAGGTATCTATATCGTAGCCGTGCAATCAGGTGATAGAACTGAAACAAAGAAAATTATAAAATAGAGTCCCCACCCACCCCTCCCCTGAAGGGAGGGCATAACAGAAAATAATAATAAAACAAATAAATCCATTCACCCCTCTCTACTGGAGAGGGGTCGGGGGAGAGGAGAATTTAAATATGAAAACAAGAATAATTACATTGCTAATAGCAATAGTGGCCATAGTTGGTAATATAACTGCTCTTGAGAGTAATAGAGTAATAAAACTCTATAAAGATGGAGAGGTTATTAAGAAGTACAACTTAAGCGAATTGGATAGTGTTAGATTCGAGAAAAGAAGTAGTGGCGAAAATCCGTCAGTAGATTTACATAATGGACACGAGTATGTTGATCTTGGGTTGCCAAGTGGCTTAATGTGGGCAACTTGCAACGTGGGTGCTACTACTCCCGAAGGTTATGGCGATTACTTTGCTTGGGGCGAAACAGAGCCAAAAGCAACTTACGATGTGAGTACCTATAAATATTGCAATGGCACAATTGACTCATTCACCAAATACTGCACAGAATCAGATCTTGGATTTGATTTTGGCACAGAAGATAATAAAACCATGCTTGAACTTTCAGACGATGCAGCCCGAGTAAATTGGGGTGGCGATTGGCGTATGCCCACTGGTGATGAAATGGAAGAGTTAATGGACACAAATAACTGTACTTGGGAGTGGACTACACAGAATGGAGTAAACGGATATAAAGTAACAAGTAATAAAAATGGCAACTCTATATTTCTCCCTGCAGCAGGCGAACGATATAATTCCGATCTCAACAATGCGGGCAGTAACGGCAACTATTGGTCGAGTTCGCTCGTTGCGAACTACTGCCAATGCGCTAACTACATACTCTTCGATTCGGGCAGCGTAGGCTTGTACGACTCTGGTGCCCGTATCTTCGGGCAATCTGTCCGTGCAGTTTTCGGAGAGAAACAGACTTTTACAGTATCAGTATCTGCACTTACTGGTGGTAGTGCGACTGCATCTGCCGAGAGCGTTGAGGACGGTAGCACTGTAACTTTGACTGCAACTGCAAACGAAGGTTACAACTTTAGAGGTTGGAGTTTGGATGGAGTGCTTGTTTCAACCGAAAACCCATACACTGTTACCGTAACTAAAAACAGCGAATACCTTGCCAGCTTTGAGGAGATAACTTACACAGTTTCAGCATCTTCAACTACTGGTGGTAGTGCAACTGCATCTGCCGAAAGTATTTCTTATGGTAGTAGTGTAATCTTAACCGCAACGCCCGATGAAGGATATGTATTTAAAAACTGGACATTGGACGGAGAGGTTGTTTCAACTGACAATCCATATACTACTACCGTAACTAAAAACAGCGAGTTTGTAGCTAACTTTGAAGAGGAAGAGAGTTCAGGGGAGGATAATGAACCTATAATATGTACCGTTTCAGTAGGGGCTGCATCAACTGAAGGAAGTGCAACTGCATCTGCCACCAGTGTTGAGCAAGGTGGTACTGTAATATTAACTGCTACTCCAAATGAGGGTTATGAGTTTAAATACTGGAAAGATTTAATGGGTGATGATGTTTTATCAACAGATAATCCGTATGTGGCAACTGTAACTCAAAATACCACTTTTGAAGCATGCTTCAAACCTAAAAAATTTACTGTAACGGTATCTTCAACAGAGGGAGGAACAGCACAAACCTCATCAACCATAGTTGACTATGATTGGAAAGTAACCTTAACTGCAACTCCTGATCCCGGATATAAGTTTATTGGATGGGAAGAAAATGGTGTAATGGTAGGAGATGATAGTGATCAGGTTTGGAATTTATACATTTATGAAAACCGTAAATTTACTGCCAAATTTGAGAAATTAGATCTTGTTGGTGCTCACAATGGTTATGAGTATGTTGATTTAGGTTTAAGCGTTAAATGGGCTACTTGCAATGTAGGAGCAGAAGAGTCTGATGAGTTAGGTGGTTATGTTGCTTGGGGAGAGACATCTTCAAAAGATAGTTATACTTCAGGAAACTATACCTACTCGGCTAACCCTGCCACTTTACCTTTATCTGCAGATGTCGCAAATAGTTATATGGGTGGCAATTGGCGTATGCCCACAGCAGATGAGTTACAAGAGTTAATAGATAACTGTACTTGGACAACTTTAGGTAGTGGTGCAACAGCAAGATTTAAGATAACAAGCAACATTAATGGAAATTCAATAATTATCCCTGCAGTAGGTTATCAAACAACAGGTACCTCAACCACTGAGGCTAAAGCACCCTATCTTCTACTTTGGTCAAGTTCTATTAATGCAGATGACAACGGTCAGGCTAAAATATTAGAGCGAAGAACCATTGTTACTAACAATGTAAAGAGAATTGGTAATGCAAGTCGCTATAATGGTTTGCCTGTACGTGCCGTTTTAGATTCAGAAACAGTATCATTAACTGTATCGGCAACAGAGGGAGGAGTAGTAAATTCGAGATATTCAACAGTTGTTAAGGGCGAGTCTATAACCTTAGTAGCAACTCCAAAGAGCGGTTACAACTTTAAGAATTGGACATTAAATGGCACCGTTGTAAGCACCTCAAGTACCTACACCGGAACAGTAACAACAAATAGCAATTTTGTTGCCAATTTTGAACAGACTACAGAGAATGGTCATGTTTATGTGGATCTTGGTTTGAGCGTTAAATGGGCCACTTGTAATGTAGGTGCTACTAAAGATGAAGAGGAAGGCGATTACTTTGCATGGGGCGAGACTGAGACAAAAGAGATATATAACTGGGAAACCTACAAATGGTGTAATGGCACATATAATTCAATGACTAAATATTGCTCTGATTCTCAATATGGCACAGTGGATAATAAAACTATTCTTGACATAGAAGATGATGCTGCAAGAGCAAATTGGGGTGGCACTTGGCGTATGCCTACCGAAGCTGAGATAGAAGAGATGGAAGAGAATTGTATATTTACAAAAACTACATTAAATGGAGTAAATGGTTGGACTATAACAAGCAAAATAAATGGAAACTCAATTTTTGTCCCAGTTAATGGTCACTACGAAGATGGTAATCTAAAACACGAAGAGTATAACTTTGCATCTACATGGTCAAGTTCTTACTATAATTATGGAACTTATAGAGCCACTACATTTAGGATTGTGTCCCACTTAGGTGCAAGTTATGAATATCGTTATGAAGGTTATCCTAACCGTCCTGTTTGCAAGTAAAAAGAGAGAAATTCTGGTTGCTCTTATCTCTTTTTGTAGGAGAGAGAGGAAAAAAATCTGTGGAGACGTCAATATGGGCGTCTCTGCAGTTTTTTTTATACGGATTTCTGCGCAATGTTGCAAAGAAGTCCAATTTTGTAGCAAGAGAAAAGAAACAAACTTGGATTTTTGGAGGTCAAGTTTGTGGTTATAATGCTTCTCCATTTGCCAAAGAACTTTGCCACAAATTTTTCTAAATGCCATTTTTTTAGGAGAAAAAACGTGCGCAAGAGTTGCGACCTTTTTTGGATGTCAGGGTTGTTGGTTTGTAGCATCCAGAGGTTTCTGATAGCTTTTTCGGTTTTCTCTAGGAATGTAATATTTTCGTCTAATCCTTTGTGAATAAGTGGATTGCTGATGTATTTTATGGTCGTTAGTTTTTCTGCCTCTATGCCGAAAACAAAATCTTCGTATCCGTAGTGGTGCAGATTTTTATCAAACTTTATTTGGAGAAAAAGTTGTCTGTCAATCAGAAGGTTGAAAGCCGAAAAATAGTGCTTTTTGGCCTCACATTTTTCTCCATATTTTGCTCGAAGACTAAATGTTGCGTTTGTGTTTTTCTCGTAGGTTACACCTCCTACTATGCAACAGTTTGGAGCGCAGTGGCGAATATGTTCCGAGAGAAATGTCGGAGTAAAAACCTTGGCATCTCCATCAATGAAGAGCAAGTAGCGAAACTTTGCTTCGCTAGCTAAGAGATTTCTGATGTTTGCCCGTCCAATGTTTTTTGAGAGTGGTAAAAAACGAGCATTTTTCAGCATGTTGATTTCGGAATTTTCGGCAACAAAAACAGACGAAGCATCGTCGGCAACAACAATTTCGTACTCTATTTTTTCTTCCTCGGCTTGTTGTTGCAAACTTTTTACCAAAGCTACGCAATTGAAATTATATGTTGGAATCAGAATGGAGAGCATTGTCAAAAATTTTCAGTAGTGTTTTTTTCTCATTTTGCCACGAATATTCCTCTATTGCGTTGTCAAAATTCGTTTTGTCAAATGTTTTGTTTAGCATCTTTTCAATCATTTGTGCTAATGTCTTAGGATCGGAATATGTAGTGCATTCTCCTATTCCATAGCGAGTTACAATAGCAGTAATTTCGGGAAAGTTACTTGCCAAAATAGGAATTTTTGCGTGCATAAAGTCAAAAATTCGGTTGGGTAGCGAGTAGTAGTAACTCAAACTTTCGTTGGAAAGCAAACATACACCTAAGTGGGCGCAACGAGTGTAACTTGGCAACTCTTTGCTTGCTATTTTCCCTAAAAAGTAGACCTTGTTTTGTAATTTTTTCTCTCTTACCAAGGTCTCCAATTCTTTCCGTATGTCGCCATCGCCAATGATAAGAAAAACTGCATCATCGATGTATGGCATTGCACCAATAATCCATTCGATACCTCTCCCTACGTTGAGGGCTCCTTGGTAAAGAATGATTTTTTTGTCGGGGAAAGATTGCTGTAAAGACACATTTTTCTCTACTAGTGTACCTTGTAGGGGAACGTTACGAACCACTTGCATTGCCACACCATATTTTTTGCGATAAATTTCGGCTACAGAATCGCAAACGGTGTAACAATGTTGCACGTTAGGAAGTGTAATTTTTTCAATCCAACACCACACTTTTTTCACAAATCTTCGATTGGTAAGCTCGGGTACTTCGGTAAAAAGTTCGTGTGAATCGTAAACTAACTTTTTGCGTCGGATTCTAGCTGCTAAATAGTTGGGTAACAGTGTGTCCAAATCGTTCGACAAAAAGATATCTGCTTTTGAAAAGAGCAAGAGAAAGAATAAACGCAAGTTGAATTCGGCATAGAAAAGAAACGACTTAGAAAACAAAATTCGTAAACGACGAACCTTGTAATCGGACACGAAAGGCAAACTCCGACTTGTGCGTCGTGCAACTACCATTACGTCGAAACCTGCGTTTTTGAGTGAATCGGCAACCTTTTGTACACGATTGTCGGTTGTCAAATCGCTCGTTACCGAAATAATAATTCGTTTTTTCATTATGAAGAAAAAACGATTATTTCTTTGCTAACGATTCAAGAATTTGCCAACATTGGAACAACCCACGTGGAACGTGGAAACATCCTTTCCATTTTCCACCTTTCAATGGCAATAAAACTTCGCCTTGGCGATTGAGATAACCATACCATTCGGGGTACTCCTTGTCAACAAAGTGACTCCAAACGTAGTTGTGTACTCGCTCAAACCATTCAAGACATTTCTTGTTGCCTGTCAGTTGATAACCCTTTATCATAGTGATGAGCGTTTCTATATGTACCCACCAAAGTTTTTGATCCCATTCAAGTTGTTGTGTTGGTCGTCCTAAGCGATCCATAAAGTAGAAAATTCCGTCGAACTCTTTATCCCAACCGTATTCCACCTCTTTGAGTGCAATATCAACTGCTTTTTCTATCAAATCTTGGCGTTGCAAACGAACACCCAAGTCCATAATAAACCACATGGCCTCAATGGCATGTCCTGGGTTGAGTAGTCTCCCGTCGAAGTTGTCTTTCAATTTGCCATCTACTCCAATATGTTCTACAATTAGTCCCAATTCTGGGCGATAGAAAATATCCATCACCTCGTGAATACATGTTTCAATTGTGGTTTTCAGAAATTCGGGTTCAAGCAACGATTCAATTTCAAGTGCTACGTTACAGAGAATCATAGGCAAGGCAAAACTTTTCATATTTCGAGTACCTGCCACGGCTTTGTTCCATTTTCCTTTGGGGTTCGATACTTTTGATAGAACAATGTCAAATGTTTTTTTAGCAATCTCGGCATATTCCTTGTTCCCTGTTGCAATGCTCAACTGACCAAAAGCAATTACGGCAAACGTGTATGAGAAAATGTTGTATGGTTCTACTAACGGATTGCCTTCGCGATCGAGTGCAAAGTACCAATTTAGGTTGCCGTCGTGACCATGTTTTTTCAAAAATTCGGCACCTTGAATGGCACAATCGAGCCATTCTTGACGTTTTTCTACCTTGTTGTAGAGTGTTGAAAACATCCACACTTGTCGGCCTTGTAGCCAAATGAATTTATCGGTGTCAAACACCGAACCATCGCGTTCGAGACAGGTGAAATATCCTCCAAATTCTTTATCTTGCGATTTGTTAAGCCAAAATGGCAACACTCTGTCTAATAATTCACTTTTGTATTGATCTGCTAATTTCTGAAAATCCATAGTTTAGTTCTCTTTTTCTGCAAAAGTAATCTTTTTAATTTAATGGAGTTAAATGTGTTTGGGATAAATAAATCTTATAGTAACAAAAAAGTTATATTTTCAATTCTTCCAATAAAACCACACTAATGATTTGTGATATTTTACAAATTTTTCTATCTCTTTCACAGTTATAATCTTTTATTTTTATTTGGTTAAACAATATTTTAATTTGTACCTTTACCGAACGCTCAATGACGTGGGAAAGTTTGGAACTATCTACCTAAACGTACCTCAATTCGAAAGGAAATAACCCAAACTTTGAAACTAGCGGTGGGAACGAGAAATCGGACCATAATGTTACTACCATAAGTACCTCCGTTTTTGGTTGGTAGGTTTCAGTCCACCGTCTCCTTTGGCGGACTATTCCCCAAAGGTATCTGTGTGGAGCGCACTCTTACTCAGTGCGCTCTCTTTGTGCTTGCTACAAGGGTTTTGAATTTTATATTAAATTTGTATTGAGAGATAGCAAGGAAATTCGTATATTTACAGTGTTGTTTTTATTGAAAAGTTTATCATTACTTTATGGAGAATAAAAAAGAATTTAAACGTGAAGTTTGGGTTGATTGGTTGCGAGTTGTAGCTTGTTTTTTTGTGATGATGACTCATTGTTGTGAGCCATTTTATCTTGGAGGAGAAGGCTCTCTAATTCTCACTTTGTCTGATAGTATTTGGGTTTCTATTTTTAATACGTTGCCTAGGGCGTGTGTGGCCTTATTTGTTATAGCATCAAGTTATCTTCAGTTTCCGTTGCATTATTCTGCTGGTGAGTTTTTCCGCAAAAGAGCTATGAGGGTTCTTATCCCTTTTGTTTTTTGGACTCTTGTGTATGCTTTAGTTTGGGGTGAACCTGTAGGAAATTTCAAAGATTTGCTTTTTAATTTCAACTATGCTGCAGGCCATTTGTGGTTTGTGTATATGTTGGTTGGTTTGTATCTGATTATGCCTCTTCTTTCTCCTTGGGCCGAAAAGGTAACAAAGCGTGAACTTCAGTTTTATCTTGCTATATGGCTTTTTACTACGCTGATTCCGTTGATTCGGCAGTGGGTTGGAGGTCTTGCTCCAGTTATGTATGGACCATCAGGTATTCCAAATTTTGCAAAATATCCACTTTGGGGTGAGGCGAGTTGGAATACGTTTGGAACGTTCTACTATCTTAGCGGTTTTATTGGTTATCTGCTTCTTGGTCTTTATTTCCGTAAGTTTGTTGGTGAAATGTCATGGAAAAAGACCCTATGTATTGCTATTCCTGTTTTTGTTGGTGGATTTGCTATTTGTTCTGGTGGATTTTTCTATAACGTATGGATAGATGCAAATGGGGTATTTCCGGTAGAAGGAGCTGTTGGACTTGCAGCATTGTGGGAAGGTCCTTGGATGAACGACACGATTGGTGTTGCTATGATGGCAATCGGTTGGATTCTTCTCTTTAGAAAAATAACGGGTTCGGGACAGTTCTACAAAAAGGTATTGTTGCCAATATCAACGGCAAGTTATGGAATGTATTTGTGCCACATGTTAGTTTTAGGTTATTTGTCTGCGTGGATTAGAACATGGCTTGGAAGAGGTTTGGATGGAGAGCTCGGAGTGTGGACTACACCTGTTGAAATTCTTTCATCGGCAGTTTTGTCCTTTGTGATTGTTGCAATTTTAAGTATCTTTATTCGTCGTATCCCAAAAGTTGGTAAATGGATAATTGGGTAGTTTTTCTGCCAATCAATGATTAAGCATTTTTCGATGGAGGTTTTAATTCTTGAAAATTGGTGTTATTTGACTTCTAACGGATTTGCTAGCAAAACTTTTCATTACCTTTGCACTTGATAAAAACAGTAGAATGGTTTGTCGCTTCTTTTTTTGGAAGAGAAGAGGAAAGTCCGGGCAACACAGAGCACCATACTTCTTAACGGGAAGTCGGTCGTGAGGTCGAAGTAGCGTAACAGAAAATAACCGTTTTGTTTTTACAGAATAAGGGTGAAAAGGTGAGGTAAGAGCTTACCGGTAGGTGTGGCAACACATTTAGCCGTACGCCTTATGGGTTGAAAGATCAAGTATATCGACGTATGTAGAGTGGCTCGCTCGATGTCGAGGGGTAGATCGATAGAGGCAAGTGGCGACATTTGTCGTAGATAAATGACAGACATCTCAACTTTTTTGAGATACAGAACCCGGCTTATAATTCTACTGTTTTTTCTTTTGTGAAATATCTTTTTATCATAAAAACCTAATAAACTACGTATGCATAATTTTCGGCTTACCGATTTTTTGCCAACAACTAAAAAAGAGTGTGAACTGCGAAATTGGGATTATGTCGATGTTGTCCTTTTTTCGGGCGATGCTTATGTAGATCATCCATCGTTTGGCGCCGCAGTTATAGGACGAGTGTTGGAGTCCGAAGGGTTGCGAGTTGCTATTGTTCCTCAGCCTGATTGGCGGGGAGATTTCCGCGATTTTAAGAAATTTGGAAAACCACGAATGTTTTTTGCTATTTCGGCAGGTTGTATGGATTCAATGGTGAACCATTATACTGCCAACAAGCGTTTGCGCTCCAATGATGCCTATTCTCCTGATGGTCGTGCAGGTTTGAGGCCTGACAATTGTACCATTGTTTATGCTCAAATTATAAAAAAACTTTTTCCAGATGTTCCTCTTATAATCGGAGGAATAGAGGCAAGTTTGCGTCGTTTTTCGCATTACGACTATTGGACCGACAGTGTGCATAAAAGTATTTTGGTAGATACAAAAGCCGATTTGTTGGTTTACGGAATGGGAGAGAAACCTATAAAGCAGATTGTGCAACAATTAAAAAAAAGTCAGCATATTGAAGATTGTCGAAATGTTCCTCAGGTGGCGTATTTTTCTGCAGAAAAACCAATTGTAGAAAATGCCATTTTTTTAGCTTCGCACGAAAGTTGTTGCAAGCACAAAAGTATATCGGCAGAAACGTTCCGAAAAATAGAGGAAGAATCAAATAAGATTGTTCAAACAACTATTGTTCAGCCTGTTGATGATAAATATGTGGTTGTAAATCCGTCTTTTCCTCCTATGAAAAGCGAAGAACTTGATGCTGTTTACGAATTGCCATTTACTCGTCAACCTCATCCAAAGTACAAAGGGAAAACTATTCCGGCTTTTGAAATGATAAAATTTTCGGTAAACACTCACCGAGGTTGTTTTGGCGGTTGTGCGTTTTGTACAATTTCAATGCATCAGGGTAAATTTGTGGTTTCTCGGAGTAAAGAATCCATTATTAAAGAAGTGAAAGAGATTTCAAAGATGCCTGATTTTAAGGGCTATTTGAGCGATTTAGGAGGTCCTTCGGCAAATATGTATCAGATGCGAGGACATAATACGGAACTTTGTGAAAAATGTAAACGAGCATCGTGTTTGTTCCCTTCTATATGTAAAAATTTGAATAATAATCATAAACCATTACTTGAACTTTACAAAGAAGTAGATCGGTTGCCTTGTTTGAAAAAGAGTTTTATTGGCAGCGGAGTGCGTTACGATTTGATTTTGCACAAAACGAACAACGATGAGATTAATCGAATCAATCAAGAATATGCTGAGGAGTTGATTAAAAATCACGTTTCTGGAAGGCTAAAAGTGGCTCCAGAACATACATCAAACAAGGTGTTAGCAACGATGCGAAAACCAAGTTTTTCTTTGTTTAGAGAGTTTAAAATGTTGTTTGATCGTGTGAATTCTGCGGCAAAACTTAATCAACAAATAATTCCTTATTTTATTTCGAGTCATCCATCTTGCGAATTACAAGATATGGCAGAATTGGCTGTGGAAACCAAGAAACTTAATTTTCAATTAGAGCAAGTTCAGGATTTTACACCAACCCCAATGACATTGGCTACCGAAATGTATCACACGGAGCTTGATCCTTATACAATGAAACCTATCTTTGTGGCGAAAACAAAACAAGAAAAACTCTCGCAACGTCAGTTCTTTTTTTGGTACAAACCAGAATATAAGGCGCAAATTAAACAACTTTTGCAACGTATCGGTCGTCGAGATTTGATTGATAAACTATTTTCGAAAATAAAATAAAAAAGGGAGGTATTTTTGAAATCGTGTACGGGGTACAAAAAATATTTCATCCATTAAATAATGGACTTCCTACAAAATTCGTCTTCTAAATTCGGCACAAATAATGGCTGTTGCTACAGAAACATTGAGCGACTCTGAAGTTTTTTCTCCTTGAGGAAAGTTTGGAATAAGCAGTTGTTCTGAAACAAATCTTTCAACATCCTTGCAAATGCCGTTTCCTTCGTTACCCATCACAATTAATCCATTTTTTTTGAGTGATGTTTCGTAGATGTTTTTGCCCGAAAGAAATGTTCCATAGATAGGGAAGTCAGGAGCTTCTTTTTGAATATTTTTCAGAAAATCAACCAAATCGACGTAATGAACATCTACTCTTGCTGCGGCTCCCATTGTTGCTTGTAAAGCTTTGGGATTAAATACGTCTGCTGTATTTTTGGAACAAATAATGTTGCGAATACCAAACCAATCGGCAATGCGAACGATGGTTCCAAGATTTCCAGGATCTTGCACTTCGTCGAGAATTAATGATAGTTTTGAAAGTAACTCACTGATAATTAACTTCTTCTCTCTCTTCTCAAAAACTGCAAAAACGGGTTGTGGAGTTTTGTGTGAAGAAATAGATTTTAGTTCTTCTGCCGAATTGATATAAATAATTTCTTTGGCAGTGAATTGTTTTTTATCAATCCATTCTTTTTGGGCAATGAGTGTTTGGCACTGAAAGTAAGAGAACAAATCTTCAACACACTTTTCGCCTTCGGCACAAAACAATCCCAAAGAATCGCGGTTCTTTTTTATTCCAAGGGAATGGATAAACTTAATTTTGTTTTTCGATAACATTAATGGAAATCTTGTCCCACAAAAGTAAAAAAAAACGATTATATTTGCACGAAATCGGACTCTGGAACACAAAAAATGTCCTAAAAATGAAAAGGCGTTGTCACGTTTGTTTTGCTTATGTTTTTTTGCTACTATTTTTCTCCTCGTGTAGCCTTACAAAGTATGTTCCTGAAAACGAAACCTTGCTCAATAACGTAAAAATCAAGACTGAAAATAAGGATTTTACAACCGAAGACCTTAAACCTTATATCCAACAAACATCCAACAAAAAAGTATTTAATTTGATGCGAGTAAAGTTGGGAGTTTACAACTCTTCGGGTAGAGATACCACAAAGAGAATAAATCGATGGTTGAGAAAAATAGGAGAGCCTCCTGTTATTTATAATCCTGAATTTACTGAAAAAACAATAACGGAACTTGAGCGTCGATTGGCGAACAAAGGTTATATGCGTGCTGAAGTTACAGCTGAGGTTACTGAGAAAAAACAAAAAACGAATGTTCTTTATTGGATTAAAACCAATGAACCCTATTTTGTCAATTCTTATGAGTTGAACTTGGAGGACGATTCTGCTTCTTATTTTGTTCAGAATCATAGATTTTCGGAGCCTTTGATTAAACCTGGAGATATTTACAACCTTGATAATATTGATGCAGAACGAGATCGGGTGACAACCATTCTTCGTAATAGAGGGTTCTATCATTTCAAAAAAGAGATGCTTTATTTGGAGGCAGATAGTTTGCAGAAAAATAGAACTATTGACCTAAAAATGAAAATGTTGCCAGAATTTAGTCAAGAAGATTCGACCATTGTTAATCCGTTTTTGCGAAAAAAAATCAATAAGATTTATGTAATAACGGAAGCAGATTCGGAAGTCTTTCAGCAAATAGCGAAAGATTCTTTGGTGGATACTATAACTTACAGAAATATTCATATCATTTATGGTAAAAAACGTTATTTGCGACCAAAAGTTTTGGCTTCGCATATTTTTTTAGAGCCAAATGGTTATTATCGAGATATGTCAGTAGAAAGAACAGTTTCTTCGTTAAATTCTTTGGCTCCAGTTAAATATGTCAGTGTCAATTTTCGTGAGGTATCGGACGAATTATTGGACTGTTATGTTATCATAAACCCTGACAAAAATCATTCCTTTTCGATTGAAGTAGAAGGAACGAACTCTGATGGAAATTTTGGTGTTGCAGGAGAAATTGGCTATTCCTACAAAAATCTTTTCCGTGGAGGCGAAACCGTAAATGTCAATTTCCGTGGTGCCTACGAAGCAATGGGAATTATAAACAACAAACTTTACACATCCAACGATATTGGCGGAAATGTCTCGTTGAATGTTCCTATGTTGATTTTCCCATTGAAGAAAGATTCGAAAATAAGAACAAAAGCAAATACAGAATTTACTGTGGGTTACAATCATCAAACACGTCCACAATATCAGCGAGATATTGCCAATGCAGGAATAAAATATGTTTGGAACAGACGTCTTGGACTTCGTTACAATGTTGATTTGTTAGACATCAGTTATGTTTACCTGCCATATAAAACTTCAAGTTTTGAGGAAACATATATGAGCAACACTTCTTCTTTGCGTTTTAGCTTCGAAGACCAATTCATTATGCGTTTTGGTGGTGGTTTTACTTACACAACACAACGAGAAAATTATACCAATCGTGATTATATGACGATACGTATTCGTGCTAAAACTACAGGAAATTTGCTTTACGGAATTAGTCATGCCATAAATCAGGAAAAGGATGAAGATGGAATTTTTAAGATAGGTAAAGTTCCGTATGCTCAGTTTGTAAAAGGTGAAATAGATTTCGTTTACAACAAATACATCAATGATAAAAATCGTTTTGCATTTCATGCTGCATTAGGAATAGGATTCCCTTATGGAAACGGAAATATTCTACCTTTTGAGGAGCGTTATTTTAGTGGTGGTGCAAATAGTGTAAGAGGGTGGTCGGTTCGAGATTTAGGTCCTGGAAGTTATCATAATCAGTCTGGAGCTATTGATTTTATGCGTCAGTCTGGCGATATTAAGTTCGATTTGAGTTTCGAGTACAGATTCAAGATGTTTTGGTTGATAGAAGGTGCCGCATTTTTTGATGCAGGTAATATATGGACAATAAAGAACTATGAAGACCAGCCAGGAGGTCTATTTAAGTTTTCCGATTTTTACAAACAAATAGCTTGTAGTTATGGTATCGGTTTGCGTGCCGACTTCGATTTTTTTGTTATTCGTGTTGATATGGGAATAAAACTCTACGACCCATCAAAAACTGCTTCTGAACGTTGGCGTGGAAATCTCACAGCCGACGATTTGGCATTCCATTTTGCAATTGGATATCCTTTCTAAACGAGGAGTGAAGAGATTGTAAATTAGTTTTTATGCTCTAGTTGGTAACCAAAACTACGCAGTTTTTGTTCTCTATTGCGCCAATCTTTTTCAACTTTTACAAAGAGCTGAAGAAAAATTTTCTTGTTGAAAAACAACTCTATGTCTTTACGAGCTTCAATTCCAACTTTTCGCAAAGATTTTCCTCCTTTACCAATGAGAATTCCTTTTTGAGAATCTCTTTCGCAGAAAATAATAGCACTAATACGAATAATTTCTTCCTCTTCTTTGAACTCTTCAACAGCAACCTCAACAGAGTAGGGTACCTCTTTTTCGTAGTTTAGAAGGATTTTCTCACGAATAATTTCGGTTACAAAAAAACGTTCTGGACGATCGGTTAAAGAATCTTTATCAAAAAATGGAGGAGAAAAAGGTAGTAATTCTTTTATGCGTTTCAATAGTGCTTCTATATTGAATTTTTCAATGGCAGAAATTGGTAGAATTTCGGCTTTAGGCAAACGTTTTTTCCAAAAATCTACCAATTCTATAAGTTTGTTCTCATCAATTAAATCGATTTTATTTATTATGAGTATGGTTGCAACGTCTGTTTGAGAAACTTTGTCTAAAAAATCTTTGTTCTTTTCGCTCGAATCGAAAACATCTGTTACATAAAGCAAAATGTCGGCATCGGTAAGAGCCGAATTGGAAAAACCACGCATCGATTCTTGTAGTTTGTAGTTTGGCTTCAGCACCCCAGGAGTATCGGAGTACACAATCTGAAAGTCCTCTCCATTCACAATTCCCATAATCCGATGACGAGTAGTTTGTGCTTTGGAGGTGATAATAGAGATTTGCTCTCCCACCAAAGCATTCATCAATGTTGATTTTCCAACATTTGGATTCCCAACGATATTAACAAAACCTGCTTTATGTTGCATAAGAAACTTTTTCTAAAATTTAAGCATGTCGTTCATTCCCAAAAAACCTTTTTTGCCACAAGTAAATTCAGCAGCAAGCACAGCTCCAAGAGCAAAACCTTCACGATTGTAAGCGTGATGAGTAATTTCAATAAAGTCGGCAGCGCTTTCGTACTTTATTGTGTGGATACCAGCGACTTCCCCTTCTCTGATAGCATCTATCGAAAGTTGATTTTCAGATTTATTTTCTCCCAAAACCCATTCTGATTTTCGCTCAATATTTTCTAGTATCCCTTCTGCCAAGGTTACAGCAGTTCCGCTTGGTGCATCAAGTTTGTGAATGTGATGAGTTTCGCTCATTGTCACATCGTAAGCAGAAAATTTGTTCATCATTTGAGCCAATTTCTTATTAAGTTCAAAGAAAATATTCACTCCAAGACTGAAATTTGATGCCCAAAAAAGCGTATAATTGTTTTCTTCTATTTCGGATTTTATTTCAGGTAGTTGGGTATTCCACCCTGTAGTGCCAGAAACTACTGCGACACCTGCTTTCCATGCACGTCGGTAGTTTGCAATTGCTACGCTTGGAGCTGTAAATTCGATGGCAACATCAGCCGATGCAAATTCTTTGGATTCGAAATCATCTTGATTGTCAATGTCAATTCGGCAGACCACTTCGTGTCCTCTTTCAAGGGCAATTCTTTCAATAATTTTGCCCATTTTTCCGTATCCTATAAGTGCTATTTTCATAATGTAAATATTTTTTATGGTGCTACTTCGCGATAGAAATCAAGAACTTCAAAGATTTCATCTTTGGTAGCAGTTTGATTAATTTTTATTTCTCCGATAGATGAAAGTAATGTAAAGTTGATTTTTGATCCTTCGTTTTTCTTGTCGTGTGTCATCAACTCAAAAATCCGCTCGTAATCTTTACAATTTATAGTGTAAAATCCGTAATAGTCTTTTAGTATTTGTCTGTAGACTAATAAAATATCTTTTGAAAAAGAGTGCTTTGTGTGTGAGAGATACAATTCGCAAAGCATTCCCCAAGCAACAGAAAAACCGTGTAGAGCAGGTTTCTTTTGTTCGTGCGAAAGACTTTCAAATGCATGTCCAAATGTATGTCCAAAGTTGAGAGCTTTACGTATGTTTTCTTCTTTTGGGTCTTGTGCAACAATTTGTTCTTTCACTTGCAAAGAATCTTGCAAAAGAGGTTTCAAGTTGTTGACGTTAAACGTTTCTAAATCGAATCGAATTGTGTTTTCCCAATTTTTTTTTGTCGAAATCAGTGCATGCTTTATCATTTCGGCAAAACCCGATAAAAGATTTTCTTTGTCCAGAGTATGGAAAAAATCAACATTTATCAGCACATATTCCGCTGGATTGATAACTCCAATTTCGTTTTTTAGTCCACAAAAATTTATTCCTGTTTTTCCCCCTGTTGCAGCATCTACCACAGAAAGAAGTGTTGTTGGAACGTTGATGTATCGAATGCCTCGTTTGAATGTTGATGCAGCAAAACCTCCTAAATCGGAGACCATTCCACCTCCAATGTTTATGAGTAAACTTTTGCGTGAAGCCTGATTTTTACTCAAATACTCCCATACAAAAGCAAGTGAGGAGAGATTTTTATTATCGTCGCCAGAAGGAATAGAAATAACGTTTGCATTGTTTTCCTCAACAATGTTGTTTATCTTGGGCAAACAATATTGTTGGGTGTTTTCATCAGTAAGAATAAAGACTTTGTCTGCTGCAATTTTTTCAATGCATCTTGTTAAGTCAAGTATTATGTTTTCCGAAAAAATAGTTTTCATTTGTCAAAGTCTATATCCAATCATCAATCCGCCTTTGAAAGGCAACCATTCAGCACTAACATTGTGTTTGCCAGGAAAAGTTCCTATGTCGTAACGCTGAAAATTTCCGTTCCCGTCAGGTTCGTAACCTTCATAAATACTACGAATCCAACCTCCTCCTGCAAAAAGATCAAAAGTCCACTTTTTTACTTGCCATTGGTAACCAATCACAGCTCCAAGAAAAAGAGCCGTTCCGTGCTGAAATTTATCACTTCCCCAATAGTTGTATTTCTGCATCTTGAACAAACCGTATCCAATGGTTGGTCCGCAATAGAATCCTTTGAAACTTTCTTTTGGAAACCAATGTGCTTCAGCAAATCCTAATCCAAGAAGCAAGGGCATGTTTTTTATCTTCTTTCCCAAACTAATCGATTGGTAGAAAGAACCAACACCCTCGAGTTGAACAGTAAAATTTTTGTGTACAGCAATTTCAACTGCTGGATTCAAAACGCCTCCACAAGCATAAACACCGTTGAGTTTTATTGCCGTTTCTGCTTTGATAGTTAAGGCAAATAGGATCAAAACAAGTGATATGATAAATATGTGGAGCGTTTTTTGCATAAAGTTATTCTATAATTGTCACCCAATTATGAGTGTCAGGCTCGTCGCCATACTGAATAGCACGCAACTTGTTGTATAGTTTCTCGCTAATAGGACCAGGTTTGCCATCTTTTGCAATGACGTACGATTTTTTGTTTTCCAAATCATCAATGCGTTCGATTGGACTGATAACAGCTGCTGTTCCGCAAGCACCAGCTTCTTCAAAAGTTGCCAATTCTTCTTCTGGAATAGGACGACGTTCAACTTTCATTCCCATATCTTCTGCCAATTGCATTAAACTACGATTGGTAATCGAAGGAAGAATTGACGATGATTTAGGAGTGATGTATGTGTTGTTTTTTATCCCGAAAAAGTTTGCCGCACCACATTCGTCGATGTATTTTTTCTCTTTTGCATCGAGATAGAACTCGCAACTATAACCTAAATCGTGAGCTAATTTGTTGGCTTTAAGACTTGCTGCGTAATTTCCACCAACTTTGTAAGTTCCTGTTCCGAGTGGAGCCGAACGATCGTATTGACGAATAATAACGTAAGGATTCGTTGAAAATCCTCCTTTGAAGTAAGGCCCAACAGGTGTTACAAAAATCATGAACAAATATTCGTTTGCAGGACGAACACCCACTTGTGCTCCCGTCCCAATGAGTAACGGACGAATATAAAGAGAAGCTCCGCTTTCATATGGTGGGATGAATCGTTCGTTGGCTTTAACAACCATATTTACAGCTTCTATGAATTTTTCGGTAGGCAAAGGAGGCATCAAAATACCATCACAAGTGCTTTGCAAACGTTCTGCATTGGCTTCAGGACGGAAAACACGGATTTTTCCATCTTTACCACGAAAAGCTTTCAACCCTTCAAACGCTTCTTGACCATAGTGTAAGCATGTAGCTGCCATATGAATATTCAAAGTTTCTTCGGAAGAAAGTTCTAACTTTCCCCATTCTCCGTTACGGAAGTAACAACGAACATTGTAGTCCGTTTTCATATATCCAAAAGATAATTCAGACCAGTTTATGTTTTCCATATTTGTATATTTTTTAAATAATTATTCGCAAAGATAGTGAAAAAAGTGTCTCTTTTTTATCGTGGAGAACTTATAAGTTCCCCCTTTTTTCTAAGTTCTTTTGATTGATGAAACTTAATTGTTGTTCTATGACTTGAGTTTTTTTCATTATAAATCCATTTTCTTTTGCCGACTTAATTGGATTGGAATAAATTGCTCTGATTTCCAGCGGACGAGCAAAATCAAAATCAAGTTTCATGCTTGGATTGTATGGCCGCATATTGTCAGTGTAAACCATCATTTGATCAGCAAATTCTTTTTCTATATTGGCTCCGCAATAGTTAGCGGCTTCTATAACTTCAAGCATTAAATCGTAGATTAGTTGTCTAGACGAAGGATTATTCATTAAAGCATCGGTAGAGGAATTTAGAACAACCGTCATACCATTATAGGGAATGTTCCAGACCAATTTCTTCCAACGTGAATGCAAAAGGTTGTCCGACTTTTCAATCGGGACACCTGCGTTTTCAAAATCTGAACAAATTTCAGAGAAAATGTCCTCGCTTACATTTTGGAAAACTCCCAATGTCAATTTTCCATAGTCAAGATGGTTAATTGCACCTTTTCCAATTTTATTGCTACAAATAAACGCCATTCCTCCAATGATGCCAATGTTGGGGAAACTTTGAGTTAACTCTTGCTCCAGATTTAGGCCGTTTTGTATTAAAATAACGATAGAATTTTTGTGTAAGATTGGAGGTAAAATATTGTTTAATAGATTATTATTTGTTGTTTTTAAACAAACAATAATTACATCGCATTTTGGCATTTGACTTGAATCTTTGTAAGCATTTATGTCGGAGAGAACAAAATCTCCATTTACGGACTTTATGTTCAATCCATTTTGCTTTACAAAATCATAATCGCTATTAAACAAAAAATGCACCTCATTTCCTGCTTCTGCCAATCGACCTCCGTAGTAGATCCCTACTGCGCCACAACCAATTATTGCGTATTTCATAATCCTAATAATTTTTCTAAAACTAGTTTCTATTTTTCAGTTTTTGGAGGGAAGAAAATCGATGCCATAATGCTAACGATGAGTACTCCGAGAATTACTAAAAGAGAAACGTTTGTTCCAATATGAATGCCGCATAAATCAGGAAGAAGCATTTTAACTCCAATGAAAGTGAGCAAAACAGCTAACCCTATTTTTAGGTAATGGAATTTGTCCATTACGCTTTCTAGCATAAAGAACAAAGAACGTAACCCAAGAATGGCAAAAATGTTAGAGAAAAACACAATATAAGGATCTTGTGTGATAGAGAAAATAGCAGGAATGGAGTCGAATGCAAAGATAACATCCGAAAATTCAATAATAAGAAGCACAACAAAGAGTGGAGTAACCAACCATTTTCCAGTTTCTTCTGATTTTAAGAAAAAATCGTGATTATGAAACTTTGATGTTGCTAATTTGTACTTTGTCAGAAACTTCACTACTGGATGGTGCTCTGCATCAACGTCTTCTTTTTTGTTTCGTTGGAGAAACATTTTTATTCCTGTGAAGATAAGGATTAAACCAAAGAGAATAAGAATCCAATGGAATTTTTGAATTAGAGCTGCTGCTGCAAAAATGAAAACAAAGCGTAAAACAATAGCACCTAAAATTCCGTAGAAAAGAACACGATGATAGTATATTTTCTCCACCTTAAATGCCATGAAAATCATAATCATTACAAAGATATTGTCGATGGAAAGTGACTTTTCAACCAAGTATCCAGTAAGATATTCGAGCGACATTGCATTTCGATAAAGTTTCAGTCCTTCTTCGAAAGACAATCCTTGTAGTGCCAAATTATGATCGTGTTTAGCATTTATGGCAATAAGTTGATCCATGGTTTCTATTCCGTGAATCCATTCGGCTCTAAAGTAGATAAACAGACAAAAGAGTAGCGCAGTGCCAATCCAAACACACGTCCAAATAGTGGCTTCTTTGAACGAAATAGCGTGATCTTTCTTGTGAAAAACTCCCAAATCGAGTGTTAAAAGCAATGCTACAAGTAGCAAAAATCCTCCCATAAATAGAATTTCAGTCATAATTTTGTTTTTATTTAAGAATTAATAATTTTGTTTTTCCGTAGATTTTTTTGTTTTCTGTTGTGCAAATTATCCAATAAATTCCAGAACTTATTTTCGCTTGATTTTGATAGTCCCAAATGGCTGTGCCTCCCAAAGAAGTTGTTTCGTAAACCGCATTTCCTACAAGGTCAAGAATTTTTACATTTGTGTTTTCCTTTAAATTGCGAATTGTAATAATTCCTTTATAATCAGGACGAACGGGATTTGGATAAACACGAATACTATCTAAGTTTTCCGCGGGCTCAGTAACTTCTGTTACGAAAGAAATAATACCATTTTCTGTCCCAAAGAAAACTTCTCCATTTTGATTGTTAATGGCAATAGAGATAACTTTGTTTGAAAGCAAAGGACTATTGTCTGTATTGAAGTGATGTATGGTTTCCAATCCATCTTCCGAAACTAAATAAACTCCCGATGTTTCTGTGGCAATCCATTTTCGATTGGCAATATCAACAGCAATTGCATTAATCTGTTCCCCATCAAGTAAATAGTCTGCATTATTTGTTCCGTCATTTCTTGGGATTTTTATTCTATCGCATCTGAAATCAGGCGAAAATATTTTTTTGGGGTCTTTTATGATAATAAAGCCATCAAGGGTTCCAATCCATATCTCGCCATTTTTGTCTTCGATAATGCTTCTGTAGAATTTTATGTCTGGAGTGATAGTTTTTCCGTCGATATCAATGAAATAGGTAAACAATCTGTTTTTGTCATCTTTTCTGTCTTCCAATGTTCCATTATCATCAAAAACAAAAACAAGAGGTTCTGTCCGAAAAGTCATAACCCAACGTTGTGTATTGTTTTTTTGAGGAATAAGCAGACTTTGCATTGTTGCAGTGTTTTCTATATCAGATAAATAGAAACTTTTTATTTCACCCTTTGGAGTAAGATATTTGAGTGTATTTTGAACTTGCATATTTGAAAACCAAAGATTTTCATCTTTATCCATCGCCATAGCATCTAAACGAGTGTATCTAAAAAATGAAGAAGCAGGAAAGTTGTCTGGAAATATGGATTCAATGCCGCTATTCTCTGCATTAAAGAGTTTGTAAAATTTATCGTTACGAAATTCGTATAACCCAATTCCATAACTTGTGGTATAAAAATGAGTCTTGTCTTTTGGGTCAATAAAAATATCCACAAAGTCGTTGGGAATGAGCGATTCAACTTGAGAATCATCCATAGGAATAACTTTCATTTCTTCAGGCTTGATGTGATTCCATTCTCCATTTTCATAATAAAAAACATACCCTTCTTTATTGAACTGATTGGCATCTCTTCCTCCTGCTATAGCAAACAAACGATTGTCTTGTACTTTCATTTCCCAATTATCATTTGTTGGTGGCCCATTGAGTTGAAAGCAGGAGATTTCATTTGAACTTAAATCAACTTTCAGTAATGAATCGTTACGTGTTGTAATCCAGCAATTATTTGTTGCATTGTCATAAACTGCAAAGGAAGACTGCAGTGGAAGTGCGGTTTGGTCGGTGTTTGATGATAACATTTTTATTGTATCGCTCTTCAGTACAAACAAACGATTGTTGCTTAATATACAATCATTCCATTTGTCGTTGCTGAATTTTTCCCAATTAGCATCGGATTTGTAAAATAGCGATCCATCTTTTTTCAGTATCCACAAGTAATTGTTAAAAGTTAGAACTTTTGCGTTCTTCCCTGCAGGAATAGTTTTTTCGGTTTTCCAATTCTCGTAGTTGGTTAGTAGCGAATTTTCTGCTGCAACATACAAAGAATCTTCTGTAATAGCATAAAAATGACCTTTGTGAGCGGTGATAGATTTTACCGAAACGGCTTCTCCAAGATTGGCAATGTAGTAAGTGTCGTGGATTTCTTTCTTGCTCAAATTTACAACTAGAACACCAAAACCACACGACAAATATGCATGATTTTTGAAAAAAACGTGATTGATAGTTTTATCCACGCTCAAGTTTTTTCGGTAGAGGTCGGTGATGTTATAAATAGAACCATCGTCGTATAAAAGGTCTATATTGGCATTGTTGTACACAATGACGAGACATTTGTGTTCGTTGGAGTAGGCAATGTGTGAAATTTTATTGTCGTTTAATCCCGTAAGCTTCGAATAGGTTTCTATGCTTTCATACTCTTTGTCCACCGAAAAAAGCGATCCGTAGGCCAAACCATAAATTTTGTTTTTTCCAACAGCAACTTGTTCCATTTTTGCATACGAAAAATGTGTTTTCCATTCACCGATTGTTAATTCTGCAGAAGAGAAAACGAAACTAATGCAAAAAAGAAGAGTTATCGTTGTTTTTTTCATTTTTCTTTATTGTTGAAGTAATCAACTAAAAGTTGCATCGCTTTGGCTCTGTGGCTGATGCTGTTTTTAACCTCAGGAGCAAGTTCAGCAAACGTTTTGTCATAACCGTCGGGGATAAAAACAGAGTCGTAGCCAAATCCTCCATTGCCTTTTTGTTTTTCGATGATTTTACCTTCTATTTTTCCTTCAAAAAAGTGTTTTTTACCATTTTCTATCAATGCTATCACTGTACGAAACTGTGCTTTTCGGTTCTTTTCTCCTTTCAGTTCCTTAAGTAATTTTTCGATGTTTTTGGTAGCATTACCATCTTCTCCTGCATAACGAGCAGAATAAACTCCAGGTGCTCCATTTAATGCGTCAACCTCCAATCCTGTATCGTCGGCAAAAGTGTCGCAGTTGAAACGCTCGAAAATGTAATTTGCTTTGATCTCTGCATTTTCGTTAAGTGTGCTTCCTGTTTCAGCAATTTCATCAAAGCAAGCAATATCTTTCAAAGAACAAATTTCTACTTTGTTGTTCAAAATAGCTTTTGCTTCAGCAAGTTTATGGTTGTTGTTGGTGACAAATACTAACTTTTTCATTCTTCTTATTTTTGATAAAAAAAGAAACCACAAAATTAGTAAAAAACTAAATTATTGTGGTAAATACAGATGGATAAGAAAACTTAAAAAAATCAAAAATTGGCAGCGATTTTTTCTGCTATTTCGCTCATCTCCTCTTTAGTTAGTTGCAATTTTGGATTGGAAATAATCATATCACTTTCTTTATTGATAGGAATCAGATGTACATGTACGTGCGGAACTTCCATCCCCATCACAGCTACCCCAATACGTTTGCAAGGAACGGCTTTTTCGATTGCAATTGCAACTTCTCGGGCAAAAGACATCAAACCATTATACGTTTCTTCTTTGAGTTTGAAAATATAATCTTCTTCAGGCTCCGTTAGTTTTGGAATTACTAGCGTATGCCCTTTTGTCATTGGGTTGATGTCGAGAAATGCAAAAAACTTATCGTTTTCGGCAATTTTATAACAAGGAATCTCTCCCTTGATTATTTTGGTAAAAATAGTTGCCATCGTTTTCCTTAAATTGTAATGTCAATAATTTCAAATTCCAAAACTCCAGCGGGAACTGAAATGCAAACCGATTCGCCTTTCTTTTTCCCCAAAAGGCCTTTTCCAATAGGAGTTGTTACTGCAATCTTTCCTTCGCGCAAATTAGCTTCGCTTTCAGAAACGAGCATATAGGTGATTTCTTGATTGTTCTTTTTATTACGCAATTTTACTTTGTTTAGGATTTGAACTTCGTCTGTAGAAATTCTGCTTTCGTCAATCAAACGAGCTTGAGCAATAGTACTTTTAAGTTGAGAAATTTTCAATTCTAACAAACCTTGAGCTTCTTTTGCAGCATCATATTCTGCATTTTCCGATAAGTCTCCTTTATCGCGAGCTTCTGCTATTTGTTTTGAAATCATAGGACGTTGCGATTCTAATTCTGCCAAGTCGTCCATTAATTTTTTGTAACCTTCTTCGGTTAAATAAACTGCCATATCAAATTAAGAATTAAGTGTTTTACTATAAAAAAAGTAGCAAAAAAAATTCCCAACCGTTTTACCAGTTGGAACTTTTTCTCTTTTTGCGTTGCAAACTTACACCCTTTTTTTTAATTGCCCAAATTTTTCTCTTCAAAAAAAGATATTCTTCATCAGAAAATCCATTTTACGTTGTCCACCCAAAAGGCATTGCCTGGCATTCCGTAGAACGCAGGATAACAACCTGCCGTAATCATTAGGATAACGTGTGTAGGAGTGTCGTTTTCGTTGCCCCATCCAACTTCCTGAATCTCTACCATTTTGCCTTTTTTATTCAAAGCTTTGAATTGTCCGCCATCAGGGAAAAGTCCCATATAGGTTTTGAAAAATGGTTCTCCAGTAATGTCTCCGTAATGGATGTCCATACGATAATTGTTTTGCCAATCGGGTATTGATTTGTCAAAACGTTGGCGAACAGTACCTATACGCTTGGCGTAGATATTCCCTTTTTCATCTTCCCAACGCTTTTGTAGGTAAACGTAGATTTCTGGTTCATCATGTCCTTCAAACCATTTCTTTTTTGTGAAACCTGTGGCACGTAGCACTTTTCGTTCAGGATTTACTTTTGCTTTTAGGTCGAGCATTATGGCTTTTGGTTTTTGCGAGAATGGAATACCCATATTTATGATGCTGTATGGGTCATTTATGTTTTTAGCAGGTTCGATTACATTGCCTAAAAATAATGTGCCAGCAATACAAACTTCAATATCGATACATCCCAAAACTTTTACAGTTTCAATGCGTGTGTCAAGACGTGCACAAGTGCCTTTCCCTCTTACTTCTGGTTGAGTAGTACAAGCTCCTTTATCAATACCAGCAGGAGAAGCATAGGCGTTAGATATTCCCCAACAA
>JAGCAG010000078.1 GCA_017652785.1 Paludibacteraceae bacterium
AGATTCGAAGCACTAAAAAGCGTGACAACTACTGCCAACATGCCAACCTACACTCGCCGCCGAATCAATTGTGAATGGGAGACGTTTTTATCTCAGAAACAAAAAGGTGATTAAGACTTTTTTGTTAAAATGTCAACTGCTTTTTTTACCAATTCGTCATCTCGAAGATTATACTGAATCGTTCCTTTTTGGAAGTAATAGCGTTTGATAATCTCAAAGTTGATAAAATCAATAATATCCGCCTTACATTCTTCCATCTCTTTCTCAATATTTGGTTTTAATTTTTCCGAAAGAGACTTTATTTCGTCAACAATGAGTGATTCGTATCCTTCATATTTTGCCGATTCTTTTAAGGCATTTATCAATTCTTCTGTTTTTAGTTTGTAAGTGAAATTTTTTTCTTTTACAAATGCCACAAACTCCCTATAATCTTCTTCCGAAATAGAGAAAATATCAGCAGTGGCTATTTGTCGATGTTTTTTCGCATAGTTTGTAGCAAAGTCGAACATTAAGAGTTGTGAGTAGAGATGAAAAGCAATGTTTACCTTTTTTTCTTGATTTAGAATACTGTCTGGAGTTATTCCTCCTCCTCCAAGAACCATTCGTCCCGATTTGGTGAAAAATACATTCTTGGAATTATCAGCTCTGCTTTTTAGTGTGTGGTTATTGTAGTTGATGGCCTGAACGCAACGTCCGCTTGGTGTGTAGTAACGTGCTGTTGTGAGTTTCAGAAAACCTTTGTAGGGCATTTGTCTGATACCTTGAATGAGTCCTTTCCCAAAAGTTTTTGTGCCGATAATGGTTGCTCTATCCAAATCTTGAAACGCACCCGCCAAGATTTCTGATGCCGAAGCCGAAAATCCATTGACTAAAACTACCAACGGCATTGTTTCATAGGAGGGTTCAGAGGTGGTTTCATACGAAAAGTTCTGCCCTTCGTCTTTCCCTTTTGTAGAAACAATTTCGGTTCCTTTTGGCACAAAAAGCGAAGCGATTTTGCAAGCTTCGTTGATGAGCCCGCCACCATTATCTCTGAGGTCAATAATTAGCGATGTTATTTTGTCTTTTTTTACCAAGCTATCCAATGCCATTCGGAATTCATTTGTTGCTTTATCTGTAAACTCCGAGAGTTGGATAAATCCAACATTTTTGTTCACCACACCAAAGTAGGGTACAGGATGCAACTGAATTTTTTTTCTGACAATAGTTTTTTTTAAACTTTTTTTCTCTCCTTGGCGTTTGATTTTTAATTCCAATTGCGTGCCTGGAACTCCTTTAAGCAGATTGCTTACCTCAGAAGTATTTTTCCCTTCAAGGCTTTTCCCATCAATTTCTAACAACACATCGCCGCAACGCAAATCCACCACTTGTGCGGGCATTCCTTCGTAGGGTTCCGATATTACCACCTCGTTGCCTCGTTGCATAATTATTGCACCAATTCCACCATACTCGCCCGAAGTCATCATTTTTAGTTCCTCTTCTTTGCTCTCGGGAATGTACACCGTATAAGGATCAAGCCCCGAAAGCATCTGATTGATACTCTCTTGTACCAACGAACTATAATCTATCGAATCGACATAGAATTGTTCTATTTCGTGCAAAATGGAACTATAAATGTCCAAGTTTTTGGAAATCTCAAACGTTCTTTGGTTGTTGTTTTGTGCCGCAACGGCAAGGTTAAACATCAATGCTAATATGCCAACGAAGTGTTTTTTCATCTTTTTTTTGATTTGTTTCTTATAGCACGATGTTTACAATTTTCCCGGGCACGACAATCACTTTTCGAGGCGATTTCCCGTCGAGGTATTTTTGCGTTTGCTCGTTGGCAAGAGCTTCTTTTTCAACCTCTTCTTTGGTCAAATTAGCTGCCATTTCGAGTGTGAAACGTACTTTTCCGTTGAACGAAATAGGATACTTTACGCTCGATTCTACCAAATACTCTTCGCAACAAATAGGGAACGGAGCATTGCAAACGGTCGTTTCGTTTCCCAAACGATGCCAAAGTTCTTCGGCAATGTGTGGCGCAAATGGTGCAAGCAATATGGTAAGTGGTTCCAGTATTGCACGTTTGCTGCACTTGAGTTGCGAAAGTTCGTTTTGGCAAATCATGAATGCCGATACCGACGTGTTGAACGAGAAATGTTCAATATCGAAAGTGATTTTCTTGATTGTTTTATGCAAAGTTTTTAACTCTGCTGCTGAAGGTTGCTCCTCATTTACATTTTCGTACATTGCCCAAAGACGACGAAGGAAACGATGTACGCCATCGATGCCATTCGTATCCCAGGGTTTCGACTGTTCAAGCGGACCAAGGAACATTTCGTAAAGTCGAAGCGTATCGGCACCATAACGTTCTACAATGTCATCGGGGTTTACTACGTTGAACATCGACTTCGACATTTTTTCTACAGCCCAACCACAAATGTACTTTCCATCTTCGAGCACAAACTCTGCGTCTTTGTACTCGGGCATCCAATTTCGAAAGCGCTCAATATCGAGCACATCGTTCGAAACGATGTTCACATCAACGTGAATTTGTTGTGTTTCGTATTCGTTTTTTAAGTTGTATGACACAAATTTATTTGTGCCTACAATGCGATATACAAAGTTGCTTCGCCCTTGAATCATTCCTTGATTGATGAGTTTTTGGAATGGCTCGTCTTTACAAATAATGCCCAAGTCGAACAAAAACTTGTTCCAAAAACGGCTATAAATGAGGTGTCCTGTGGCGTGTTCCGTGCCACCGATGTACAGATCTACGTTTTGCCAATAGTCGTTGGCTGATTTTCCAACAAGCGCTTCGCTGTTTTTGTTGTCCATGTAACGCAAAAAGTATGCACTCGAACCTGCAAATCCAGGCATAGTGCAAAGTTCTAATGGAAAAATGTTTTTGTTGTCGATTTCCGAAACGTCGGCAAGTGTTGCCTCTTTTTCGTTCCAGGCCCAACGTTTGGCATGACCAAGAGGAGGCTCTCCGCTTTCTGTTGGCAAAAATTTATCCACTTGTGGCAATTCCAATGGCAAACACTCCTCTGGAATCATATAAGGCATTCCGTCTTTGTAATAAACAGGGAAAGGTTCGCCCCAATAGCGCTGACGGCTGAATACTGCATCACGCAAACGATAGTTTACTTTTATGCGTCCTAAGTTGTTTTTTTCTACGTAAGTTTTTGTGGCGGCAATAGCCTCTTTTACGGTTAATCCGTTGAGGTTGAGTTCGCAATAAGGCACAGCCCCTTCTTGTGGTGAGTTACAAACAATTCCTTCTTTGGCATCGTAGCTCTCCTCACTTACGTCGCAACCCTCGATGAGCGGAACGATGGGCAAATTGAAGTGACGAGCAAAAGCATAGTCGCGACTATCGTGGGCTGGTACAGCCATGATGGCTCCTGTTCCGTATCCTGCTAATACGTAGTCCGAAATCCAAATAGGCACTTCGTCGCCAGTGAACGGATTTACAGCATACGAACCCGAGAAAACTCCCGTTACGCTACGGTCAGCAATGCGTTCGCGTTCGGTGCGTTTTTTTGTGCGTTGCAAGTATTCTTCCACCGCTTCGGCTTGCTCCTTGGTGGTGAGTTGCGCTACCAGTTCGCTTTCAGGTGCAAGCACCATGAACGTTACGCCAAACATTGTGTCGGCACGAGTGGTGAAGATGGTAAATTCCATATCGCTGTTTTTTACCTTGAATTGAACTTCCGTTCCTTCGGAGCGACCAATCCAGTTCTTTTGTGTCTCTTTGAGCGAATCGGTCCAGTCGATTTGTTCCAAACCATCGAGCAAGCGTTGTGCGTATGCCGAAACACGCAAACTCCATTGGCGCATTACACGTTGCTCTACAGGGTAACCTCCACGAACGGAAAGCCCCTCGCTGACCTCGTCGTTGGCGAGAACGCAACCGAGTTTTGGACACCAGTTTACTTTTGTGTCGGCAAGGTAGGCAATGCGGTAGTTCATCAACACCTCTTGTTGGCGCTTTTCACTCCACGAGTTCCACTCTTCGGCAGTAAATACAGGCGTTTCGATAGCCGCAGCACTCACTTTGGCATTGCCTTCGGTGCTGAACGTTTCAATAAGTTCGCTGATTGGTCGTGCAGCATTTGCATGGTTGCAATACCAGTAGTTGAACATTTGCTGAAAAGCCCATTGCGTCCATTTGTAGTAATCCGCCTCGCAAGTGCGCACCTCGCGATTCCAATCATAACAAAAACCTATTTTGCTGAGTTGCTCGCAGTAGCGTGCAATGTTTTTTTCGGTAGTGATGGCAGGGTGTTGCCCTGTTTGGATAGCATATTGCTCAGCTGGCAAACCGTAGGCATCGAAACCCATTGGGTGCAACACGTTGAAGCCCTGTAAACGTTTGTAGCGGCTGTAGATGTCTGAAGCGATGTAGCCCAGCGGATGACCAACGTGCAATCCCGCCCCCGATGGGTAAGGGAACATATCTAGTACATAAAACTTGGGCTTATTGCCACCATTTTCTACGCTGTAAATGGCATTTTCTCTCCAGTATTGTTGCCACTTTTGCTCAATCTCTTTGAAGTTATATTCCATATAGTTTTTCTCTTTTTTTTACTTTAGAAGTGCAAAGGTAGCAAAAAGTGCGAGATAATAACTCGAAAACTTTTTGTTCATTCTTGAATAAACTCCTATTTTGCTCCCGATAAAAAAAATAGCTTGTTATGAAAAAACATTTTCTTTTTACAGCAGCACTTTTTGTAGCATTGAGTTTTGGTTTTGCCTCGTGCGAGAATCTTGATGATAATGAAGAGTTGCTTAACCGTATCGAGCAGTTGGAGAACCAGCTGAAAGACCAGCAGAGTGGAAAAGATGATGACAAAACCGATTCAGCGGATAAGGACGGCGACAAAGACACTTCTTCTGATTCTCCTGTTTCTTGTTTCACTCCAGCCGCTTTTTCCGTAAGTTCTACCGAGCAGGTGTATTTCTCCAAGGGTAATTTGCAATATCACCCAGCGAATAATGAGTGGCGGTTTGCAGAGA
>JAGCAG010000079.1 GCA_017652785.1 Paludibacteraceae bacterium
GGAAATCTTGATACTCCAACAATTGACCTTATTCGTCGTCAGACACTTGTAAAGCGTTTCGAGAAGTGTGGCGTCTTTTTTGAACTCTACCAAGTGGAGCAACCAAATGAAAATAACGCCACAAAAAACACACTTTTAAAAGGCATTCAATTACCGCTTAAGCAGTAGTTGAATGTCTTTTTTTCTGTTTATAAAACTTCTCAATACTATAATGTTGTTTCTGCTATTGCCTTTTTGGTAGTACACACTGTTTTCCTTTTGTACAAATAACTTTAAATAGTGCGTTTTTTGGGTAAGAAAAACAGTTAATGCTGCACTGATACTTCCTATACATAATTTCAAATGTACACAGAGACCGTCATTTCCCGTTGCAACTATACAAGTCGCAGCTCTGCGTTTTCCAAACACATTTATCAATAAAAAAGGTTCGCTCTTTTGAAGCGAACCTTTTTTATTTAATTTACGTATTATGAAAAAACTATTTTCTTTCAATAGGTTTCGATTCTCCAATTTTTGTCATTGCACAACGGAAACCGATGTCATTTGCCGATTTGCTAGCGTCAAGGTAACGACGAGTTGCAGGATTCAACCAATAAGCACGGTCTCTCCAAGAGCCACCTTTGTAAACTCGAGAGTTATTGTCAACATCAGTTGAAAGCAAGAACAAAGGATCTTTTTTCTTGTATCTTGTCAACATCAAAGTATCTGTTTCGCGTTTTTTCCAGTCTTCTCTGTCAAAAGAACTTTTTGCATCTCCATCGCGGAAATCGCGAAGGTCTTTTTCAATGTCATAAGCCAATCGACCATATTCATCAATAGTGTAATCCATGCTGTCTTTTGAAGGAGCAAGAATCATATTACCACGATAAGCATTGTATTCTTCCACTTCCCATGCAGAGGTTTCACGATACACATCATCAACCCATTCGTTTACGTTACCTGCCATGTTATACAATCCGTAATCGTTTGGCATGAAAGCATAAACAGGTGCAGTAATAGATCCACGGTCGCTCAACGACTCTACATGTTCAATTAGGTCGCCTCGGCCACGAGTGTAGTTTGCTTGCATTTCTCCACGGATTTTTTTGCTAGGATTGCGCATTTGTTGTCCAGCCCAAGGATAAGCTTTGTTTTCAGCAAAGAAACCTTCTTCGTTTGGCAACATACCATATGCTGCGTATTCCCACTCTGTTTCGGTCGGGAGACGAACCTCTGGAAATACCAACCCATGAGACAACGTTGTTTTTATTGTATCTCCAAACGCATTTAATTGAGGTCTTCTTCCAAGTTCTGGATTGTACGATTTCATCAACAAATATTTTTGCATGCTGAAAACGTAAGTTCTGTTGATGCTATCTTGCATAGCCAAACGAATAGAATCTCTTTGTGCACCAGAAAGTATATTTCCTGCATTCAATTCTGCTTCAATGATTGCTTTTGCCGAACATTTACGAATAGCTTCAAAGTCGGTCATTTTTATAACACCAGCATTTACTAATTCCATTTCGTTGATACGATCGGTACGCCATGCGCAATAGTCATTTGCTTGATTCCAAGAAACACCAACTACAGGATAGTGACCATAAGCAGCATGTGAGTGATAGTAGCGCACATATGGTTCGTTAAATACCAACTCACCACGCCAAACTGTGCTATCTGGGCGTGCTACATCCACAACTTCTGGAGTGTTGTGATAAACCACTGAAAGCCAAGAAACATACTCTCTCCAGTTTATGTTTGTGATTTCGTATTCATCCATATAGAAAGATGAAGCGGTAACGGTACGCTTTTGATTGTCATTTTTGTTTGCAAGGATTTCTAAGTTTTGACCTATAGTAATTTTTCCTCCTTGGATAAATACCATTCCTGGAGGTGTTTTTGGTTGGTACTTGTCAATTACTTGAAAACCACCATGCTTTGGGTCATTGTAATTCATTCCTGTCGTGTTAGATTGTGCTTTTTTGCTACACGAAACCAAAAGAATCAGTCCACCCAACAACGACAAACAAAATTTGAAGTTCATTTTTACTACTTTCATATCTAAACGCTGTTTATTTTCAATGTGCAAATATAAAACTTTTCTTTTAACTGAGAATTATTTGATGTTTTTTTTTCGAAAACTTTAGGCAATAGTTCAAATTCTTTATTTTTGCCATGTTTTTGATGCTTTTAGGAGAAAAATGAGCGAGAAAAATATATGTCTGAATGGAAAATTAGTGACGTTGGAAAGGCCGTTGATTATGGCAATTTTGAACATTACTCCCGATTCTTTTTTTTCTGAAAGTCGTTGTCAAACGGAGCAAAAAATTGTGGATCAAGTGTCTGCTTTTTTGTCCGAAGGGGCAGATATTATAGACATAGGAGCTTGTTCTTCTCGTCCGGGAGCAACGTTTGCCGATGAAGCTGAGGAACTTGCTCGTTTGTGCTTTGCGTTGGAGATTGTAAGAAAGAATTTTCCGTCGGTAGTGGTTTCCGTTGATACGTTTCGTTCTTCGGTGACCAAGAAAATGGTGGAGGATTATGATGTAGCTTTGGTGAACGACGTATCGGGCGGAGAGTTGGATGAACGGATGTTTGATGTTGTTGCCGATTTAGGAGTACCTTACGTGCTGACTCACTCAAAATGGAACCTTGGTGAAAAGCGGAATGTTCCGTCTTGTTCCGATGACAATTTCTTGCAAGAAGTGGTTTGCTTTTTTGCAGAGAAAATAGAAAAACTACGACTCTTGGGAGTGAACGATGTTATATTGGATTTGGGTTTTGGTTTTTCAAAAAGCATAGAACAGAACTATTTTTTGCTGAAGAATATGAACTTATTTACTAAGTTTGATGTGCCTTTGTTGGTTGGTGTTTCTCGTAAATCTATGATTTATAATGTGTTGGGGATATCTTCTTGGGAGGCTCTTAACGGAACGTCTGTTTTGAATACTTTAGCACTGACTCAAGGGACAAACATTTTGCGTGTTCATGACGTGAAAGAGGCAAAAGAGGTTGTAAATTTGTACCAATTTTATAAAACAACGAACTTATGATTTTAGGATTTGGGATAAAAGATATTATAGATATTTTTTTGGTAGCATATCTTATGTATCAGTTTTACAAACTGATGCGTGAGACGGGTACACTTAATATCTTTATTGGGATAATGACAATTATATTTGTTTGGTTTTTAGTTGCTTATGTATTTAAAATGCAACTTTTAGGATCTATTCTTGATAAGGTTGTTAGTGTTGGTTCTATTGCTTTGGTAGTAATCTTTCAGTCTGAGATTCGCCGATTCCTGATTCGAATGGGTTCGGAGAAAAATTGGAAACTAGTGCAGAAAATAAAAAGTAAGTTTTTTTCTAAAAATTCGGAAGAAAGCTCGTTGACTTTTCCTGTTCTTCCATTGGTTTTGGCGTGTCAAAATATGGCAAAAACACGAACAGGCGCGCTTATTATTATTGAGCGAAAAATGAATTTGTAAGAGTATATGGACCTTGGCGAGAGGTTTTATGCCGACGTAAATGCGCAACTGATTGAGTCTATATTTTTCAAAAACAGCCCTTTGCACGATGGAGCTTTGATTATTTCGAACGAAAAAATAAAAGCGGCACGTTGCGTTTTGCCTGTTTCCAAAAAAACAACCCTTCCTAAGCAGTTTGGACTCCGTCATCGGGCGGCTATTGGATTTTCGGAACTGACTGATGCATTGGTGATTGTGGTTTCGGAAGAAACAGGGAACATTCTTTTTGCTTACAACGGAAAGTGGAAAGAAAACCTTACTGCAGAGCAATTGAAAAATACACTAATCAACAAATTGAAAAAAGAGTAAAAAATGATTTTGGAGCAAGAGCTGACGGTAGTGGGAATGATCCTAAAACCCCATGGTATAATGGGCGAGGTAACTTGTTCGTTCAGTAGCGAAATTGATTTTGAAAATACCGAGTTTTTCATCCTTTGTGTCGATGGCATTTTTGTGCCTTTTTATATAGATTCATATAGAGGAAAGAAGTCGGATACGATGATTCTAAAGTTCGATGGAGTGAATAGCGAAGAGGAGGCAAAGCCCTTTGTTGGTGCTGATATTTACTTGCCTTGTTCGCTCCTTGATGACGAGGAGCAAAACCTTACTTATCACTATTTTGTTGGCTTTACAGTGGAGGATAGAATTTTGGGAACTATAGGCGAGATTGACGATGTGGACGATGCAACCGAAAATGTGCTTTTCGTTGTGGGAGATAAGTTGATTCCTGTGGTGATGGATTTTATTGAGGATGTTGATCATTCGCAGAAAATACTTTACACCCGCTTGCCCGAAGGTTTGCTTGAGTTGTAAAAAAGAGTGAATTTTTAATAGTATACATATTCACATTGCTATTGGTCACAGTGCCGCTATACATGCTTTACGAATTGAGTATCCATATCGTAGCACGAACAAAAGTGAATGAATAATCTTAGTTAAGAAAAGATTTCAAATAAAGATTACTTCCAAAATTCAAAGTAATGATTGACAGATAATCCTCTTAATCGTTGAGATAATAGTCTACGTAGGTCACAATGCGCACTTGTTTCATATACGGTGTGTTGCTATCGCGTTCGCTAATGCTGAACGTGCCTTGCGATGCCGACTTTATTTTCCCCAACTTACTACCTGAGTCCTCGGCAAACTTCATCGCTGCTGCTCGTGCGTTTTTGGTTGCAGTTTCTATCATCTGAGGTTTGATGTCGTTGAGTCCGTTGAACGAAAAATTAGGTTGTGAAGAGTAGTCGTTTACGAGAGTAATGCCTTTGTTCAAAAGGTCGATTTGTTGAAGTAGAAGATTTCTGATAAGATCTATTTTGTCTGACGATATGGTGATGACTGAAGTTACCGTATATCTTACCGAGGGATTGTAGGAGTAACGGTCGGAGATGCCATCGTATACATCGGGAGAGGAAATCGAAATTTCGCTCTCGTTAATTCCTTTCGAAACAAGGTAATTTACCACTTCTTTATTTTTAGTGGTAATAACTTGCAATAAATGACCGAGATTATCCCCTTTTTCTTGAAATTTTATCGGCCAAATTACGTGGTCGGATTTTACTTCCATTTCACAAAGTCCTTTAACTGAAACGAATCTATCTTTTTGTACAAATGCTTCGATACCAGATTTTAAGCAAAATCCAAGAACAACAATTGCAAATCCAATAACTGTTCCCATCCAAATAAATTGATTTTTCATCTTTCAAAGAAATTAGGGTTAATACATATAGTGTACAAATATAAATCTTTTTTACAGAAATGAGTTGTTTGTTTGTTTCGAAAAAAGTCTTTTGCAGAGTTTGAAGTTTTTTTATTGATAAGATAAGGCAATTATCAAAATAAAATGTAATTTAGCGACCAAATTTTATTAAAACTAACAAATTAAAAAACTAAAAGAAATGAGTACAAAAACAAAACAATGGGGAGCCATTATCGTAATGATTGCGCTCTTCGCAATGATTGCCTTTGTAACAAACCTTTGTTCTCCAATGGCAATTATCGTTAAAAATGATTTTGGAGCAAGCAATGTGTTGGCTCAAATTGGTAACTACGGTAACTTTATTGCTTATCTGTTGATGGGTGTGCCTGCAGGTATGCTAATCTCTAAGTTTGGTTACAAAAAAACTGCGTTGATTGGTTTGGGCATCGGTATCGCTGGTATCCTTATTCAATGGTTGAGCGGACACGTAGGCAAAGAGAGTGCTTTCTTAGTGTATCTTATTGGTGCATTTGTCAGTGGTTTTACAATGTGTATTCTCAATTGCGTGGTAAACCCTATGCTTAATCTTCTTGGTGGTGGTGGCAATAAGGGTAATCAGTTGATACAAATTGGTGGCGTGTTCAATAGCTCGGCTGCTGTAGCTGTTTACATCATTATGGGTGCTTTGATTGGTGATGCAACAAAAGCTCACATTGCTGATGCAACTCCTGCGCTTATGATTGCTCTTGCTATTTTTGTAATCGGTTTTATTACATTGTTGTTTACAAAAATTGAAGAACCCGAACAGGCTCCAGTTGATATTAGCCTTGTGAAAGGTGCTATGAAGTATCGTCACTTTGTGCTTGGTGTGATTGCAATCTTCC
>JAGCAG010000080.1 GCA_017652785.1 Paludibacteraceae bacterium
ACAGGGAAGTTAAGCCCGATTGCGCCGATGGTACTGCAGTAACATGTGGGAGAGCAGGTAGCCGCCGACTTTTTGAGAGAGATAGATTTTGAGTAATTTTCAGTCTATCTCTCTTCTTTTTTGGATATCCCCTTTAGAAAAGTTATACTACTTCTACAATTGATTTTAAAATTTCATTCTAAGACGTCCACATATTAGAAAGCTTATGTTTGTTGTCGTTTTTTTTAGTAATTTTGCCGACTACAAAAAATATTAGAAAAGATGAATCACACAAAAGTAATTGATGTGTTACAATCAACGCAATTCGGCGCGGAGGTTGTTGTGAAGGGTTGGGTTAGAACAAAACGTGGCAACAAAAACGTAAATTTTATTGCTATCAACGATGGTTCTACCATTAAGAATATTCAGTTGGTGGTGGACGTGGAGAAGTTCGATGAAGAGTTGCTAAAAAAAATTACTACAGGCGCCGCCGTTTGCGTTAAGGGAACTTTAGTACAGTCGCAAGGTAAGGGGCAGAGTGTAGAGGTGTTGGCAAAAGAAATAGAGGTTTACGGCACAGCGAACCCTGAAACTTATCCTTTGCAAAAGAAAGGACATTCGTTGGAGTTTTTGCGCGAAATTGCCCACCTACGTCCTCGTACCAATACGTTTGGGGCGGTGTTCCGTATTCGCCATAATATGGCAATGGCTATTCACACCTTTTTTCATCAAAAGGGATTTTTCTATTTTCATACGCCTATCATTACTGCTTCCGATTGCGAAGGTGCAGGTCAGATGTTTCAGGTAACTACCAAAAATCTTTATGATCTTAAAAAAGACGAAAATGGTTCTATTACTTACGACGATGACTTTTTTGGAAAACAGGCAAGTTTGACGGTGTCGGGTCAGCTCGAAGGCGAGTTGGCTGCTATGGGTTTGGGCGGTATTTATACTTTTGGGCCAACTTTTCGTGCCGAAAATTCGAACACTCCTCGTCACTTGGCCGAGTTTTGGATGATTGAGCCCGAAATTGCTTTCTACGACATTAACGACAATATGGATTTGGCTGAAGAGTTTATCAAGTATTGTGTAAAATGGGCGTTGGAAAACTGCAGAGATGATGTTCAGTTCCTCAACGATATGTTTGACAAAGAACTCATCGCTCGCCTCGAAGGTGTTCTTAATCAAGATTTTGTTCGCATTCCTTATGGCGAAGGAATCCGAGTGCTCGAAGAGGCAGTGGCTAACGGCAAAAAATTTGAGTTCCCTGTGTATTGGGGAGTTGATTTGGCTTCGGAACATGAACGTTATTTGGTAGAAGAATATTATAAGTGTCCAGTTATTATGACCGATTATCCTAAAGAGATAAAGGCATTTTATATGAAGCAAAACGACGACGGAAAAACTGTTCGTGCAATGGACGTTTTGTTCCCTCAAATCGGCGAAATTATTGGAGGATCGGAACGTGAAGCCGATTACGATAAACTTTTGACCAGAATCAACGAATTAAACATTCCGATGAAAGATATGTGGTGGTATTTGGATACTCGTCGTTTTGGAAGTTGTCCTCACTCGGGTTTTGGACTTGGTTTTGAGCGTTTGTTGCTCTTTGTTACAGGTATGGCCAACATTCGAGATGTGATTCCATTCCCTCGCACACCCAAAAATGCTGAATTCTAATTTTTTTCGACTATGAAGATATTGATTGTAAACGGGCCTAATTTAAATCTTTTGGGGAAACGAGAACCCGATGTTTACGGAAATTGTAGTTTTGAAACTTATTTTCAGAAATTGGTAAAGGAGTTTCCGCAAGTGGAGTTTCAATATTTTCAGTCGAACATTGAGGGTGAGTTGATTGATAAAATTCAAGAATATGGGTTTTCGTACGATGGAATTGTGTTGAATGCAGGTGCTTACACCCACACATCTATTGCCATTGCCGATGCTATTCGTGCTATTAAAACGCCTGTGATTGAGGTGCATATCTCAAACGTTTTTCAGCGCGAGGAGTATCGTCATCATTCGTTTTTGTCCGAAGTTTGCAAAGGTGTGATTTGTGGGTTTGGACTAGATTCTTATCGTTTGGCAGTTGAATCATTCATTTTATGAGTGTTGTTGAGAGCATAAAAAAGGCGACTTCTACGGCATTTTCTTTTGAAATTTTACCTCCGCTGAAAGGAAATGGTTTGGATTCAGTGATGAATACGATTGATGTATTGCGCGAATTCGACCCTAAGTATATCAACATCACGACACACCGAAGTGAGCGTGTGCAGGAGTGGAATGCTGATGGATCGTCGAAAGTGGTGTCGCTGCGTCGTCGCCCGGGAACGGTGGCTGTGGCTGCAGCTATTCATCATAAATACAACATTCCTGTTGTTCCTCACATTTTATGTGGAGGTTTCACAAGAGAAGAAACCGAGTACGTGCTTATCGATTTGCAGTTTTTGGGTATTACGGATTTGCTTTTGTTGCGAGGCGATAAGGCTGTCGAAGAAAAATATTATTTGCCAACCTCTGGAGGAAATGCTCACGCTGTGGATTTGCAACAGCAGATTAACGAGTTTAATAGTGGTGTGTTCGAAGATGGCTCAAAAATGCCTCATTTGTTGGCTCCGTTTCGCTATGGTATGGCGTGTTATCCGGAGAAGCACGAAGATGCACCATCGTTGGAGAGCGACCTTTTTTGGGCAAAAAAGAAAGTCGATGCAGGAGCCGAATACCTAGTAACGCAGATGTTTTTTGACAATCAGAAGTATTTCAGTTTTGTGGAAAAATGTAGAGCAATAGGTATCAACGTTCCCATTATTCCTGGCTTGAAACCTTTGCGCAAAGCTTCGCAAATAGACGTGTTGCCAAAACTTTTTCATGTGGAAATTCCAGAAGATTTGGCCACCGAAATGAAAAAGTGCACTTCTGATGAACAATCTGAGGAAGTGGGTGTTGAGTGGTGCACCCAGCAAGCTAAAGAACTGAAATCTTATGGCGTTCCGAGTATTCATTTTTATGCTTTGAATGCAACTCAAAGTGTGAGGTGTGTGGCTCAAAATGTTTATTGATTATGCTCCTTCTTCTTTTTCTCATTCTTTCTATTGTGTTTATTATCGTTAGCTCGGTAGTACGATTTATTGTTTCGTTTTTTGTTGGGAAACGGCGAGATTCCAATCCTAATACACCTTCGTCGGCAACAAAACGGAGAAAGATTTTTGACAACAATGAGGGAGAATATGTCGATTTTGAGGAAATAAAAGAGAATCGGGACGATGATAAAAAATCTTGAAGCCGTAATTTTCGATTTAGACGGCACACTGGTTGATTCGGTTGCCGATTTGGCAAATGCAATGAACGCCGTTCTTTCCGAGCACCATTTGCCTACTCACGATATTGATGCTTATAAGTATTTTGTGGGGAATGGTATTAAAAAATTGGTCGAAAGGTCTATTCCTGAGGATTGCAGAACGTCAAGTTTTGTTTCTGAGTTGCACTCGGAAATGGTGCAGGTGTACAAAAAACGATGCGTCGATTGTACCAAACCTTATTCGGGGATAGAAGATTTGCTTCGTTTTTTGAGTAAAAAAGGTGTGTGTATTTGCGTTTTGTCGAACAAAATGGACGAGCTGACGCAACGCATTGTAAAGGCCTTGTTTGGCGAATATGAGTTTTCGGTGGTCAGAGGTGCTTGTCCTGATGTACCTATAAAACCCGACCCTCAAGGGGCTTTGCTTATTGCCGAAGAACTAAAAATCAGACCTCAAAACATTCTTTACCTCGGCGATACCAATGTGGATATGGAAACAGCCAATGCCTCTCGGATGACGGCTGTTGGTTGCACGTGGGGCTTCCGCACTGAGCAAGAATTGCTTGCTTCAGGAGCAAAGTTCATTGTTCGACACCCTTCCGAGATTAAGAAGTTCTTTCTCTGACAAAATTTTCTTCATAATTGTGAAGTTTGTTTGATATTTTTCTAAGAAATGGAATAATTCCTGATGGTCAGGATTTTTATGGAGTATTAGTTGTTTTTATTCCCTTTAGGAGTGTCAAACTTGACCTTAATTGCTGCTATTTATTTGCTATTTTTGCTACTAATTTAGTACTCAGTATTATACGCAAATGAGATGATATGAGATTGCAAACATGGCAAAATAATCGCAAATAGTTTTAATGGCAATAAAAAAAGCACTTACTTTTTTGTAAGTGCTTGATTGTTATGTAGTGGACCCTGTTGGGCTTGAACCAACGACCCCCTGATTATGAGTCAGGTGCTACTAACCAACTGAGCTAAGGGTCCTGCTTCTTGAAAAAAAGCGATGCAAAGATATGCTTTTTTCTTTAATGTAGCAAAAAATAAATAGGCAAGTTTTTCTCTTAAAATGTGCTTTTTTGCTATTCTTCAGTGGTTTTTGCCTGCTAACTGTTTACTTTTTCTTAACTTTGCCGTTTGTAATTTTGAATGTAGAAAAACTAAAAAATAATAGAACGGATATGGCTTCACAAGAAGATGTTTTCAAAAAATTAGTAGCGCACTGCAAGGAGTATGGTTTTGTTTTCCCTTCGAGCGAAATTTACGATGGACTTGGTGCAGTGTACGATTATGGTCAAAACGGTGTAGAACTCAAAAATAATATCAAGAAATATTGGTGGGACAGTATGATTCTTTTGCACGAAAATATCGTGGGAATTGATGCTGCAATTTTTATGCATCCTACTACATGGAAAGCGTCGGGACACGTAGATGCCTTTAACGATCCTTTGATTGATAATCGCGACTCGAAAAAACGCTATCGTGCCGATGTGCTTATCGAGGAGCAACTCGCAAAGTACGACGAAAAAATAAATAAAGAGTGCGATAAGGCAGCAAAACGCTTTGGAGAGTCGTTTGATAGAGAGATGTTTTGCCAAACAAATGCTCGTGTGCAAGAATATGCACAAAAAAGAGATGTTTTGCATGCTCGTTTTGTAGCGGCACTCGAAGCAAATAATTTGGAGGAATTGAAGCAAATTATTATCGACGAAGAAATTGTTTGTCCCATAAGTGGAACTCGCAATTGGACCGATGTTCGTCAGTTTAACTTGATGTTCTCTACCGAAATGGGTTCAACTTCTGATGGCGCAATGAAGGTTTATCTTCGTCCTGAAACGGCACAAGGTATTTTTGTGAATTACCTGAATGTGCAAAAAACAGGTAGAATGAAAATTCCATTTGGTATTGCTCAAATTGGTAAAGCATTTAGAAATGAGATAGTTGCTCGTCAGTTTATTTTCCGAATGCGTGAGTTTGAGCAAATGGAAATGCAGTTCTTTGTAAAACCAGGTACTGAATTGCAGTGGTTCGAACATTGGAAAGCGTTCCGATTGAAGTGGCACAAGGCTCTTGGACTTGGCGACCACAAATATCGTTATCACGATCACGATAAATTGGCGCACTACGCCAATGCTGCCACAGATATTGAGTTCGAAATGCCTTTTGGCTTCAAGGAAGTGGAAGGAATACATTCGCGTACTGATTTTGACTTGGGTAGCCACGAAAAATATTCGGGAAAAAACATTAAGTATTTTGATCCAGAAATAAATCAAAGTTACACTCCTTTTGTAATTGAGACGTCGATAGGTGTTGATAGAATGTTTCTCTCTATTATGTCTGCTGCATATTGCGAAGAGATGCTCGAGGGTGGCGATAGTCGTGTGGTGCTGAAGTTTCCTGCTGTGTTGGCTCCAGTGAAAGCATGTGTGATGCCATTGGTGAAAAAAGATGGACTTCCAGAAAAAGCTCGTGAGATTATGAATCTTCTTAAGTTCGATTTCAAATGCTCTTACGACGAAAAAGATTCAATTGGTAAACGTTATCGTCGCCAAGATGCTGTTGGAACACCATTTTGTATTACGGTAGACCATCAAACGTTGGAAGATGGCTGCGTAACGATTCGTCATCGCGATACGATGCAACAACAGCGTGTAAAAATAGAAGAACTACATTCTATTATTGACGAGCAAGTCAATATGAAGAACTTGTTTAAGAAAATTGTTGAATAGTAGTTTTCTTCTTTTTTCTTGATGAAAAAAATTGTTGTAATAGGTCCAGAGTCGGTAGGAAAAACAACTCTTTGTGAGACTTTGGCAAAAAACAACAATGCTGATTGGGTGCCAGAGTATGCACGTGAGTATGTCGAGAATTTGGGGCGAGTTTACACTTATTCGGATGTAGTGCATATTGCAAAGACGCAGTTTGAACAATTTTCTTTGCAAACAGAACAGGAGTTCTTGATTTTTGATACAGATTTGATTGTAACAAAGGTATGGTTAGAGCACGTTTTTGGCCGAGTGCCAGAATGGTTGGATAAGGCAATTCTGCAGGAAAATGTGGATTTGTATTTGCTCTGCAAACCAGATTTGGAGTGGATTGCTGAACCTGTTCGAGAAAATCCCGATTTGCGAGACTATTTGTACGAATGGTATTTGAGAGAAATAAAAAAAACGTTGGTTCCTTTTGAAGAAATCGAAGGACGAGGAGTGGCTCGAACGTTTTCTGCACAAAAGGCAATAGATAAATGGTTGAAATGAAAACAATACAAAAAACAATTGATTTGCTTTCGGAAGAAGCATCACTGCAGAGTGTTTTTCATCATAAAAGAAATGAAGAACCAATGCCTTCGATAGAAAAACTTCACGAAGTGGTTCGCACGTTGCGACAAATACTTTTTCCTGGGTATTTCGGTAATTCTGATGTTCGAGAAGATAATGTTCGCTACTATATGGGTGTTCATGTTGAAAATTTGAAGCGCCTATTGACTGAACAAATATTGGCAGGTCTTTGTTTTTCTTCTGCAGAAAAAGCAAGTTGCGTAAAAGAGGCGGAGAACATTTGTATGCAGTTTGTAGAGCGTTTGCCATTGTTGCGTGAGGTGCTTGTTACTGATGTCGAAGCGGCTTTTAATGGTGATCCTGCGGCAACAAGTCGTGGAGAGGTTATTTTTTGTTATCCTGCTATTCGTGCAATTGTTAATTATCGCATTGCTCACGAATTGTTGGAGTTGGGAGTCCCTCTTATTCCTCGAATTATTACCGAAATGGCACATTCTGAAACAGGAATAGATATTCATCCAGGAGCAAAAATTGGACGTTATTTCACTATTGACCATGGCACAGGAGTTGTTATTGGCGAAACAACGATTATTGGCAATCGTGTTAAACTTTATCAGGGTGTTACGTTGGGAGCGAAAAGTTTTCCGATGGACGAAAATGGTAATCCGATAAAAGGGATTCTTCGTCACCCGATTATAGAAGATGGAGTGATTATTTATGCTAATTCTACAATACTTGGAAGAATTACTATTGGAAAAAATGCTGTGATTGGCGGAAATATTTGGGTGGATGCCGATGTTCCTGCTGAAGCAAAAATAATTCAAAAGAAGTGATGAAAGAGTTTAAGATGTTGGCCAAAACACTTTTCGGTCTCGAAGATGTTTTGGCAAAAGAATTGATTGAATTAGGAGCAAACAATGTGCAGATTTTTCGTCGTGCAGTTTCTTTTACTGGAAATCTGGAATTGATGTACAAAGCAAATCTTTGTTGTAGAACAGCATTGAGAATTCTAAAACCAATCGCTTCGTTTAAGGCTGCATCGGCCGATGAGGTTTATGAGGAAGTAAAAAAAATAGATTGGACAGAATATTTGGACTTAAAAAAAACGTTTACAATTGATTCGACTATCTATTCGGAAACGTTTAAGCATTCTAAGTTTGTTACCTATCGGGTAAAAGATGCTATCGCTGACCAATTTGTTGAAAAATACAGCAGACGTCCGTCGGTAAGTATTGATAAACCCGATTTGTATATCAATGTGCATATTTCTCATAAAGATTGTACAGTCTCGTTGGATAGCTCTGGTGAGTCGTTACACAAGAGAGGTTATCGTGTTCATCAAACTGAAGCTCCGATAAGTGAGGTTTTGGCAGCAGGAATGTTGCTTATGGCAGGTTGGAAGGGTCAGTCGAATTTTGTGGATCCAATGTGTGGTTCTGGAACGTTGCTTATAGAAGCCGCGCTTATTGCATTAAATATTCCTCCTTGCATATATCGTTCGTCGTTTGCTTTTGAAAAGTGGAATGATTTTGATCGGGATTTGTTTGACGAGATTTATAACGACGACACAAAGGAGTGTGCTTTTCAGTATAAAATTTATGGTTCGGATATGTCGGCTTCGGCAATTAAGATTTGTGAAGAGAATGTTAAATCGGCGGGATTATCAAAGTTCATCGAACTGAAAAAAATGCCGATTAGCGAATTTGAACCTATAGATGGAAAATGTTTGATGGTAACCAATCCTCCTTACGGAGAACGTTTGGAAGTAGAAAAATTGGAGGCTTTGTATCAGGAACTTGGTTCTCTTTTGAAACATAAGTTTACGGGAAATACGGCTTGGGTTATCTCTTCGCAAGAAAACTGTTTGGCTCGTATAGGGCTGAAGCCTTCTCAAAAAGTAGAACTTGTTAATGGTGCTTTAGAGTGCGAATATTGGAAGTTTGAAATTTTTGCTGGGAAACGAAAGAATTTTATGGAAAATAAGTTTCGGAGACCTAAATCATAAATTTGCAATCTTTGCTTCTTGTAATGAAAAAACTTATTACCGTTTTTCTTTTTCTTTTTGCTTTTTTTTCTGTTTGTTTTTCGCAGAAGCGGCAGATGCGTGCTGTTTGGATTGCTACGGTGAACAATATTGATTGGCCTTCGCGAATAGGACTCTCGTCGGAAGAGCAAAAAAAAGAGTTGATCGCGATGTTGGACCAATTTCAGAAATTGAAATTTAATGCGGTATTTGTACAGGTTCGTCCAACTTCTGATAGTTTTTATTTTTCTGAATTAGAACCTTGGTCTAGGTTTTTGATGGGAACTCAAGGAGAGCACCCAGAACCGTTCTACGATCCTTTGAAGTTTATAGTGGAAGAAGCGCATAAGCGTTGTTTGGAGGTTCATGCTTGGTTAAATCCCTATCGAGTTTCTATGGATACGGATAAAATGACGTTGCATCGCTCAAATCTTTTTTTCAAAAAACCTTATCTTTTTGTAGAGTACGGTGGAAAATTCTATTTCAATCCAGGATTAGAAGAAACTCGGAAACATTTGAATAATGTTGTGCGAGAAATTGTAACGAAATACGACATTGATGCCATTCATTTTGATGACTATTTTTATCCATATAGGGTTGCAAATAAGGATTTCCCAGACTCGGAAACATTTGCAGAAAATCCTCGAGATTTCTCTTGTAAAGATGATTGGCGCAGAAACAATGTTAATTTGATTATCAAGGAACTTCAACAAACAATAAAAAGTGTGAAACCTTGGGTGGAGTTTGGAATAAGTCCATTTGGAGTTTGGCGCAATAAGGATAAAGATGAGCGAGGTTCGGCAACAAAAGCAGGTATGACCAATTACGACGATTTATATGCCGACATTTTAAAGTGGCTCGAAGATGGAGATATTGATTATGTTGTTCCTCAGTTGTATTGGGAAATAGGGAAACGAGTTGCTGATTATAAAGTTTTGGTTGAGTGGTGGAGTAAAAATAATTTCAATAAAAATCTTTACATAGGATTGTTTGCTTCTGGGTTAGGAGTGAATAAGTCGCAGGCTTGGAACGAGGGAAATGAACTTGTTCGGCAGATGACCTTAAATAAGGAATATGAAGCTGTTCGGGGTGTGGCGTTTTACAGTGCAGCGCCATTGTTGAAAAATCCGTTGGGAATTTTGGATAGTTTGCAAACTAATTTGTTTCAATATCCTGCACTGGTGCCTCAAAAATTACAATCAGATACACTGAGCAACCCGATGAAGCCAGAAAGATTGCAGATTATAAAAGGAAAAAACAAAAGTGTTTTGCTTTGGGGTAAAACAAAAGGTGTTGATGCGCAAAAAGTAAATACGTATGTTGTTTATGCTTTTGAGGGAGATTCGATAGGAGATGTAAACAATGAGAAAAATATATTAGGGATTACTCATAACGATTATTTTGAAATAGAAAATGCTTCTCAGTTTAGAGGAAAATATACGTTTGGTGTTTCGAGTATTAATCGTTATAAAATTGAGAGTGATATTTCTATGATAACCCGAACTTTTTGATTGAAAGATAAATAATGAAAATCGAACTTATATTGGTTGGAAAAACATCAAAAAGTTATTTTCAAGACGCAATAGAGGAGTATGTCAAACGGATTTCTCGTTACATTTCTTTTGATGTTAAGATAATTCCAGATCTTAAAAACTCTAAAAATCTTTCAGAAAAACAAATAAAAGAGTTGGAGGGAGTAGCTGTTCTGAAACAAATTGATTCGTCTGATTATGTGGTGCTTTTGGATGATAAAGGAAAAAGTTTTACATCTAAAGAAATGGCGATTTGGTTGGAACAAAAACAAGCACAATCAATCAAAAAGATGGTTTTTGTTATTGGTGGGGCTTATGGTTTTTCTGCCGATGTATATACCCGAACGAATGAAAAAATCTCGTTGTCAAAACTTACTTTTTCGCATCAAATAGTTCGACCTATATTTTTGGAACAACTTTATCGTTGTTTTACCATCATCAATGGAGAACCTTATCATCACGAATAAATACGAAAAAAACAATCTAAATGTTTGGTTGTTAAAAACAAAGTTGTATTTTTGCAGTCCGAAATATTATCCAGTAGTTTAGATTGATGCTGCGGATTAAAATAGTTGATTTCGAATGAATTAGCCCGTTTGGAGTCAATCTTTGTGAAGCAGTATATAGTGTTGTTAATTAAAAATAAATTTATAAAAGTGGATACATTAAGTTATAAAACCATTGCAGCGAACAAAGACACTGTTGTAAAAGAGTGGGTGATTGTAGATGCTACAGATATGGTGTTGGGACGTATGGGGACTAAAGTTGCAAAACTTTTGAGAGGAAAATATAAACCAAACTTTACTCCTCACGTAGATTGTGGTGATAATGTGATTGTTATCAACGCAGAAAAAGTGAAATTAACAGGAAATAAATGGACTGACCGTGTATATCTTTCTTATACAGGTTATCCTGGAGGTCAAAAGGATATTACTCCAGAAAAATTGTTGGCGAAAAGTCCAGAAAAATTAATCAAGAAAGTGGTGCGTGGAATGTTGCCTAAAAATCGTTTAGGAAATGCTATTATTAGCAATTTGCACGTTTATGCAGGTTCAGAACATCCTCACGAAGCACAACAACCAAAACAAATCGATTTAAATTCACTGAAATAATATGGAAATAACAAACGCAATAGGAAGAAGAAAATCAGCAATCGCAAGAGTTTATGTTAAACCGGGTGCTGGTAATATTACTATCAATAAGCGTGATTTGAACGTTTATTTTCCTTCTGGAATTCTACAATATGTAGTGAAACAACCTTTGGCAACTTTGGATGTTGCAGAAAAATATGACATCTTAGTTAATCTTAAAGGTGGTGGTTTCAAAGGTCAGGCAGAGGCGTTGCGTCTTGCTATCGCACGTGCGTTGGTTAAGATTAATGCTGATGACAAAAAAGTGTTGAAAGATGCAGGATTTTTGACTCGTGATGCTCGTGAAGTTGAACGTAAAAAACCAGGTCGTCCAAAAGCTCGTAAAAGATTCCAATTCTCGAAACGTTAATCTTGTTTTTAGAAGAGAAGACTTTAGTTTAGAATCTAAATCATTTAGACTTGCTGTTGGCAACTACTTGATGATTGCTTCTTAAAAAAAAGAATAAGTAGTAAAAAGAATGTAAACAAAATAAAAATTAGAAAAAAATGGCAAATATTGATTTTCAAGAATTATTGAATGCTGGTGCACACTTTGGACACCTCAGACGCAAGTGGAATCCAAATATGGCTCCATATATTTTTATGGAAAGCAATGGAATTCACATTATCGACCTTCACAAAACAGTGGTAAAGTTGCAAGAAGCTGTTGATGCTGCAAAGCAAATTGCTTCTTCTGGAAGACAAATTCTTTTCGTGGCAACAAAAAAACAAGCAAAAGAAGTTGTTGCTGAAAAAGCTTCTTCAGTTGATATGCCTTATATCACAGAACGTTGGGCTGGAGGTATGTTGACAAACTTCCCAACCATTCGTAAGGCTATCAAAAAAATGGCGACTATTGACAAAATGTCGAATGATGGTACTTTCGAAAATCTTTCAAAACGCGAAAAATTGCAAATTACTCGTCAACGTGCAAAGTTGGAAAAGAACTTAGGAAGTATTTCTGGTTTGGTTCGTTTGCCTTCGGCACTTTTTGTAGTTGATGTTTTGAAAGAAAACATTGCTGTTCGCGAAGCTAATCGTTTGGGCATTCCAGTTTTTGGTATTGTTGATACAAATTCAGATCCTTCAAACGTAGACTTTGTTATTCCAGCTAACGACGACGCTACAAAATCTATTGAGTTGATTTTGAATGCAATTGTTGAAGGTATTGCTGAAGGTGCTCAAGAATACAAAGCAAACCAAAAAGAACGTGAAGCTGCAGAGGCTCCAGTAGAGCGCAAAGAAAGACGTGTTCGTAAGACTCGCGCTCAAAAAGAAGATGAGACAATTAAGGAAATAGAAACTTCTCAAGCAGAAGAAACTCCAGCAGCAGAAGCATAAAAAAGTAAAAATAAAAAATTTTAAATAAAAAGCGTTGCAATTACTCTGGAGATACAGTGTTGTTCGTAACGCTTTTTTGTAATAACTAACTAAAAAAAGAGAAAAAATTATGGCAGTAACAATGGCGGATATCTCTAAACTCCGCACAATGACAGGTGCAGGTATGATGGATTGTAAAAATGCATTGACCGAAGCCAATGGTGATATGGATAAGGCAGTGGAATTGATTCGCAAACGTGGTCAAGCTATTGCTGCAAAACGTAGTGATAGAGAAGCATCGGAAGGTTGCGTTTTGGCTTCTGCAAATGGGAAATTTGCAGCTGTTGTAGCGGTAAAATGTGAAACTGACTTTGTGGCTAAAAATGCTGACTTTATCGCTCTTACACAACAAGTGTTGGACAAAGCAATGGAATGTCAACCAAAAGATAAAGATGCTTTGTTAGAAACGATCATTGATGGACGTTCGGTAAAAGATTTGATTACTGACCGTAGTGGTGTAACTGGCGAAAAAATGGAACTTGGCTTCTATGAAATTGTAGAAGGAGGAAGTTCGGTAGCTTATATTCACCCAGGAAATAAGTTAGCTACAATAGTTTCTTTTGCCGAAGAAAGCGTTGAAAATCAAGTTGCTCGCGACGTTGCAATGCAAGTTGCAGCAATGAATCCAATCTCTTTGAACAGAGACGAAGTTCCTGCTGATATTGTAGAAAAAGAATTGGAAATTGGTCGTGAAAAAGCTCGCCAAGAAGGAAAACCAGAAGCTATTCTTGACAAAATTGCACAAGGCCGTTTGAATAAATTCTATCAAGAATCTACTTTGATGGAACAAGCTTTTATCAAGGATGGTAAAATGAGTGTTGGACAATATGCAAAATCAAACAATGCAACTCCAATCGCATTCAAACGTGTAACTTTGAACGAAGAATAATAAACTAGTCTTACAAAAGAAAAGGGAGATTTAAGAATCTCCCTTTTTTATTTTCGTACTTTTCTTGGATTTGAATTGATAAAATCCTTCCAACTAGTGTATTTTTTTTCGGTATCAGGTCTTGTGGCTTGTAAGAAGTGGCAATACGCTACAGCCAAAGCATCGGTTGCGTCAAGTTCGGTTTGCATTTGTTCGGGAGGAATTTTTAGAAATCGTTGTAGTAAATCAGCAACTTGTTCTTTTGATGCACTTCCTCGTCCTGTAATTGCCATTTTTATTTTTAGTGGAGCATATTCGCTGATAGGAATATCTCTCTCAAGTGCAGCTGCAATGGCAACTCCTTGTGCTCTACCAAGTTTTAGCATCGACTGTACGTTTTTGCCAAAAAACTGAGATTCAATAGCGAATTCATCAGGAAGATATTGCTCTATTTTTTGAATTACAAAGTCAAAAATGGATTTTAATTTTAAATAAGGATCGTCTAATTTCTTCATATTCAACGTTCCCATTGTAACGAAAGAAGCAATGTTGTTCTCTATTTTTATCAAACCATAACCCATTACGTTTGTGCCTGGGTCGATGCCCATAATTATTCTGTTTCTTTGATGATTTTTCATAGGCCTACTTCTGATTTTATTATTTCCAATTTTTCTTTCGTAGTCGTATTAACGTCTATCCATTTTATGGAAAAACCTCTTCGTTCCATTCCTCTGAACCATGTCATTTGTCGTTTCGCAAATTGATGAATAGCAATTTCAAGTTGGGAGAAAAGTTCTGAATAAGTTAGTTTTCCAAGAATGAAATTAGTGATGAATTTGTATTCGAGTCCGTAATAAATCAAATCTTCTGGAGAAATTCCTTTTTGAAGCAGGTTTTTAACCTCGTCAATCATCCCTTCGTCAAATCTCTTTTTTAATCTATCAGTAATTCGTTTTCTGCGTTCATCTCGAGAAATATCAATTCCAATAATTAAACTATTTATTGGTGGATAGTAAGTATTTTCTTCGGTATGATTAGAATAATAGTCTGCAATTTCTATTGCTCGAATTGCCCGTTTGATAGTATCGACATCTGTTCTGTTGTGCAGCGTTTTGTATGTTGATAAAATTTGAGTTAGTTCTTCAAGTGTTTTGCTTTCTAAATGTTCTCTTAATGATTGATTCGTAGGGACTTCAATCATTTTGTAACCTTTTAATACTGCTTCGATGTAGAGACCTGTCCCTCCACACAAGATAGGAATTTTGTTTTTTTGAGAGATGGTTTGAAATGCGCTTAAAAAATCGCGCTGAAACTCAAAAACATTGTACTTATAACCTGCATCAACAATATCAATTAGATGATATGGGATTTGTTTTCCATTTATGAGGTAATCATCCAAATCTTTTCCTGTCCCGATTGTCATTCCTCGGTAAACTTGTCGCGAATCAGCACTTATTATTTCGGAATCAATTTCGTTGGCAAGTTCACATGCCAATGTTGTTTTTCCCGTTGCAGTTGTCCCAAGAATTGTTATCAGGTTGTAGTCCTTCATTTAACAAAAAAAAGATTGTGATATTGGAAATAAGAGAATTGATTTTATTCTTGTTCTATTTTTAAGGCGTCAAGCCCGGCAACAATAAAATCATGATTATGAGAAAGATTTTTTCGAATGGGTTTGTTGGGTAACAAATTGCCAATCGCTTCGATATGTTTGGGTGTTGTTCCGCAACAACCTCCAATTATATTTACCAATTTTTCGTTCAAATACTCATCGATTTGCCTTGCCATACTTTCTGGAGTTTCGTTGTACTGACCAAACTGATTAGGAAGTCCAGCATTTGGATGTGCACTAACAAAGCAGGGTGCAATTTCCGACAAGGTTTTTAGGTAAGGTTTGAGATCCTTTGCTCCGAACGAACAATTTAGTCCAATAGAGAATAAGTTGGCATGAGCAACCGAGGCAACAAAAGCTTGAATGGTTTGTCCAGAAAGTGTTCTCCCCGAAACATCGGCAACGGTTGCCGAAAGCATTATTTTGACTCTTTTTTTTGTTGTTTGAAATGCTTTTTCGGTAGCATAAATAGCTGCTTTTGCATTTAGTGTGTCAAATATGGTTTCAATAAATAGTGCATCAACTCCACTTTCGATAAGAGCGCACATTTGTTCGTGATAAGCTTCTGCAAGTTGGTCAAAAGAGATGGCTCTTGCGGCAGGATTGTTGATGTCTGGAGAAATGGACGCTGTTTTGTTGGTTGGTCCTATTGAGCCTGCTACGTAGCGAGGTTTGAGTGGATTTTGATTTGTAAACTCGTCAGCCAGACGACGTGCAATTTTTACTGCTGAGCGATTGATTTCCACAACGTCATCTTCTGTGCCATAGTCACTCATCGAAATACGTTGAGCATTGAATGTGCAAGTTTCTATAATGTCGGCACCTGCTTCGAGGTACTGGCGATGAATGTTTTCTATTACATCAGGACGAGTTAGACATAAAATATCGTTATTGCCTTTCTGAGGAATGGGGTTTTGAGCATAGCGTTTCCCTCTGTAGTCGGAATCGGTCAAATTCAGTTGCTGAATCATTGTCCCCATTGCTCCGTCGAGCAACAAAATTCTATTTTCAAGCCCCCAATTATTCATCAAAATCTTCGTTCGTAGTAGTTTGGTTTGTTCTGTCGCCACTGTTTGTCCTGTCAAGTGGTCCGTATATCCATTCGTGTTCTTGTATGAGCAAACGACGATGTTTTTCTTCTTCGGTTTCTTCCTTTAAGTTCGGGTTGTTCTGAATGTTAATTTTTAGGAATTCGGTAGGGAAGAGTTTTTTATTTGTTTTGTAGGAATCAAGAAAAAGTCCTCCGTCTGGAATCCAACCACTATTGCCTGACATTTTTTCTTGGCGCAAAATGTAACGCATTCTCCCTAACGAAGTGTCGAGGTAACTGTTTTCGTGGCCAGGCATTTCGTTTCCTTCGAAATAGAGTGTTCCGTGAACGATTTTTTGTGCCGATTTTTTCCAATAAAACAAGCGCAACTCCCAACCCTCGTGCTCGTAAATTTCGTAGTAGTCGGGTCGCCCAATTTTTTCTTCTTTCTTCTTTTCGGTCTCTTTTGCAAATAGTGCGTTGCTCAGAGAAATGGCAAGAAAGAATAAAATAAAACAACTTTTCTTCATTCTATTTGTGACGTTTTTTTAGCTCGTTTGCAAGGTCTTCGATGCGTAATCCTTTCGAAGTGAGTAGCACAATGAGGTGATAAATCAAGTCGGAAGCTTCGTAGATAAACCCATCTTGTGTGCCGTTTGTAGCTTCAATTACGGTTTCGACAGCTTCTTCGCCTACTTTCTGAGCCATGCGGTTTACGCCTTTTTTGAACAAAGAGGTGGTGTACGAACCTTCAGGCATTTCTTCGTGACGTTTGCAAATGAAGTCTTGAAGGTATTTAAAAAAATAAACTCCATCGTGAGAGTTCTTTTCGTTCCAACAAGTGTCGGCACCTGTGTGGCAAACCACTCCAACGGGATTAACCTTTATTAGTAACGTGTCGTTGTCACAATCGTTAAGAATTTCTTTCACGAAAAGAAAATTTCCACTTTCTTCACCTTTTGTCCAAAGGCGATTCTTTGTGCGACTGAAGAATGTAACTTTCCCTGTTTTTTCTGTTACATCAAAAGCCTCTTGGTTCATAAAACCGAGCATTAAAACTTTGTTTGTTTCGGCATCTTGAATGATGGCAGGAACAAGTCCGCCCATTTTTTCGAAATTGATAGTCATTTTTTTTATATTTCTAAAATTCGTTTTTCTATTTCCTTTAGTGTGATTTTCCCTTCGTAGATGGCTTTTCCGATGATTACGGCGGGAATGCCGTTCTCTTCCAACGCGTCAACATCGTTCCAACCAGATATGCCTCCGCTGGCAATAAGATAGAGCGATGGAAAATATTGTAGAATTTCTTTGTACAAACTAACGGAACAACCCTTTAGCATACCATCTTTTTCTATGTCGGTACAGATGACTTTCGATATGCCTTTTTTGGTGAACTTTTCGAGGAAAGGGAAAAGATCGATAGAGGTATTCTCTTTCCAACCTGTTACTGCTATTTGTTTGTTTTTGACGTCAGCGCCTAAAATAATTCTGTCGGCACCGTATTTTTCAATCCACGAAGAAAAAACTTCCTCGTTTTTCACTGCAATGCTACCTCCTGTAACCATCTTGGCTCCAGAAGAAAAAGCGATGTGCAAATCTTCGTCGGTTTTCAGACCTCCTCCAAAGTCGATAGTCAAAGATGTATGCGTAGCTATCTTTTCAAGCACTTTTTGGTTTACAATGTGCTGACTTTTTGCTCCGTCCAAATCGACCAAATGCAATCTTTTAACCCCATGGTCTTCAAAACTTTTTGCAACTTCAAGAGGGTTTTCGTTATAAGTTTTTTGCTTGGAGTAGTCGCCTTTTGAAAGACGGACACATTTCCCATCGATAATGTCAATAGCAGGAATAATCTCAATCATAATTGCAAAAGTAATTATAAATTATGAATTAAGAGTAAAGAAGCATCCATTAAGAATAGCTTTATTTTTCTCTTTTCAAAAAGAACTTTGAAGATGGTTTTGCTTATTTTTGCCTTTTATAAAATTTGGAAAAAAATGAAACACACATTAGAGGAAAAAAAAGAGGCTTTTGCTCGTTTGTTGCAGGTGATGGATGAGCTTCGCGAAAAATGTCCTTGGGATAGCAAACAAACTTTTGATTCGCTCCGTACGCTGACAATAGAGGAAGTTTATGAACTATCGAGTGCTATTTCGGAGAAGGATTTTGAGGATGTAAAAAAGGAACTTGGCGATGTGCTTTTGCATATAGTTTTTTATTCGTTGATGGGAAGCGAAAAGCAATTGTTCGACGTGAAAGATGTTTGCGATGCCATTTGTGAAAAACTGATTTATCGTCATCCGCATATTTTCTCCGATGTAAAGGTGAAAGATTCAACCGAGGTGGAGCAAAACTGGGAACAACTTAAACTAAAGGAGAAAGGAGGTAATAAACGTGTGTTACAAGGAGTCCCTGCTGCTTTGCCTGCGCTAGTTAAGGCTTATCGTATACAAGACAAGGCGCGTAGTGCGGGTTTTGATTGGGAACGCCGTGAGCAGGTTTGGGAAAAGGTGCAAGAAGAGATAAATGAATTTCAGTACGAGGTAGATCAGATGAACACTGATAAGATGGAAGCTGAATTTGGAGACTTGTTTTTTAGTTTAGTTAATGCGGCTCGACTCTACGGCATAAATCCTGAAAATGCTCTTGAAAGAACGAATAAGAAATTTATTTCTCGCTTCAATTATTTAGAAGATAAGGTGACGAAATCTGGACGCCAATTATCGTCTCTTTCGCTCGAAAAGATGGATGTGATATGGGAAGAAGCGAAAAAAGAAATTTGAGTATATTTTCCTTTTTTTTTTTTTTTCTTGAGAAATAAGGTGTACATTTGCCCCAATTATTCTTAATGTTTAACAAATTTTAAATCAAAATGAAACAGAAAAAGTATTTTTTCGTAGCAGCAATGCTATTGTTTGCAAGTTTTGCTTCGGCTGATTGTAAACACGAAAACTACATCGGTAATAACGATGTAGCGGACTGGATGTGGAAGTACTATTCTTCTTGGGAACCAGGTAGTGCTCCTGCAGGTACTAAAAACGACAATTTCTATATTGGTCGTGTACGTCCTTTGAAACGTTTTACTAATGAGAATACTCAAGTTATTCAAGATAGTAAAACATCTATGCGCCGTCAGCGTAAAGTGTTGTGGTGGGTGCCTATAAATGAAGCAGATGGAGGTAGTTGGACATCTCTTCCTCGTTATGCTTTCGACTCAGAGGCATTTAGTTCTTGGAACTACATTGACATTCACGGAAACTGGACTCAAGGTTTCTTGCGTCAACCTGGTGCATTTGCTGATGCTGCTCACAAAAATGGTGTAGCAACTAGTGTGGTTTCGGCGGCTCCTTGGGCAGAACATCAATCTAATACCAACGGCGGTCATGGTCAGAACTACTACACACTTACTCAAGGTGGAGCTGATAAGTTGATGAAGTTATTAAAGTATTATGGAATTGATGGTTTGGGTTTTAACTCTGAACAAACTTGGGCTAGCTTTACTGCTATGAAAACATTGCTTTTCAATTGCCATGCTTTGAGAGAAACCTACGATATGCCACTTTTGCACTTCGATTTTTATAACTTGAGTAGTTCATTGAGTGCAAATGCTTGTGGTGATACAAGTTTCGACTGTTTCTTTCCAGCTGCAAATGGTTTCTTCTTGAACTACAACTGGAGTTCTTTGTCTGGAATTGTATCAACAGCAAACACAATGATTGCTAATGCGGGAGGAAACTTCTCTCAATACGTATCATCGTACGATGTATACGCTGGTATGGATATGCAAGGACGTAGTAGCGCAGGTTGGTCGTATATTGACCAAGCAGCGGCTTCTGTTGGTATCTGGGGTGCTCATAATAAGAACATGGTATATGTGGGCGCTACAGAAAACGGATCTGCTCCATTGACTGTTCAAACTCATTATCAAAGAAAATCTGAATATCTCTTTACGGGAGGAACACGTAACCCAGTAAATGATTTGACTATTTCAAGCAAACTATGTTCTGGAACACCTGATTTCTTTGGTATTTCAAAACTAGTTGCCGCAAAATCTTCCTTGTCATGGAAAGTAAATGATTATTTCCCATTTATGACTTATTTCAACTTGGGTAATGGTCAATTCTTCAATAGCGAAGGTGTAACCACATACAACGAC
>JAGCAG010000081.1 GCA_017652785.1 Paludibacteraceae bacterium
CCTTTACCGAACGAGCAGGTTTGCCTTGCTCCAAAGCTGATTTGTATTGTAAAAGGACTTCGTAAAGAATTTTTGCGTTTTTATCTCCACCTGTTTGTGCTTGTTTTTGCACTTTGTTGATTTGGTTTTCAATGGTTTCCAAATCTTTCAGTTGCAGTTCGGCATCGATAATTTCTTTGTCTCTGACAGGGTTCACCGATCCATCGACGTGAACAATGTTGCCATCGTCGAAGCAACGCAAAATGTGTAAAATAGCATCGGTTTCGCGTATGTTGGCCAAGAACTTATTGCCTAAGCCTTCGCCTTTGCTTGCTCCTTTCACCAGCCCTGCAATGTCCACAATTTTCACCGTTGTGGGAATAACACGTTCTGGTTTGTCTATTTCAGCCAAACGAGTCAAACGTTCGTCGGGAACTGTTATGATGCCTACGTTTGGTTCTATGGTGCAAAAAGGAAAGTTTGCCGATTGCGCTTTTGCGTTGGACAAACAGTTGAAAAGGGTTGATTTTCCTACATTGGGTAAACCCACTATTCCGCATTGAAGTGCCATAATTTTATTTCTGTTTTTGTGAGACGCAAAGGTACAAAAAAAAGAGGTTATTCTTGAGGAGTTCAAAAGAAAGCCACGAATAAAAATAGCTTCTCTACTTGAGAAACTCCTCAAAGGTGTTGTCCGAATAGAAGACTACGATTTTTGCGACTGTTTTTTCTATGCGTTTTTCAACCACAATAGGTTGTTGCACAATGTTTTGTTGTTCAATAGTTGGAGGCTGTTGAATTACTTGAGGAGTAATTTCTGGTTTTTCGTCGAACAAAGTAGGCTGACGAGAATCGACGTTGGGTTGTCGGTAAATATTGCCAACACCCAAAATGAGCCATTCAGGGTTGATTTCGGGAAAAGCACGCAACGTTTTTTGTACGACATCAAGACTTGGAGCATTTCTCCCATTTACGATATGCGAAATTTTTGGTCGTTGAATGTTTGTTTTGTCAGCAAACTGAGTAGGAGTAAGATTTTCCTTTTCAATAATTTTAAGTATGCGTTCTGTTTCGTTCATAAAAAAGTTGATTTTTTAGTGTTACAAAGATAAACAAAATATTTTCAAAAGTAAACTATTTACAAAATAAAACAAACAAGAATATGATTAACAAAAGTAATTTATTACAAAATAGAACAATATTTATTGATTTGCTGAATATCAGCAAGATATTGTAATAATTTTTACTTTAATAAAATCTTGTAAAATGCTGATTTGTATGTAGTTGATATTTGTTTCTTATTGTTTGTTGTTTAGTTAGTTTTTCTTAGAAGTGCTTATTTCTACTTAAACTTTATGATTTTTAATGTAAATAACTGATTTTTATTTATTTATGCTTTATATAATTGTGAAAAAGAAAAGATTATTTTTGTTAAGATTACTTTTGTTATTTGTGATTGTTTTTTATTTATAAATCAATTTGATTTGGTTGGAATTTGTTGATTTACTTTTGTAATTATGTTAAAAGTTTACAAAAGTATATTGTTTTTGTGTTTACTTTTTTTCTTGTTTTGTAAACACTTCGTTTTTTTTCGAAAAAATGTAAACAAACTCTACCCTACTTTTTTTGACTTTATATTCAAATTCTTTTCTCTTTATTTATTTTATCAGTTCGTTTTTTTCTTTAATTCGATTTTAATCGTATTTTTGCATCTACATATTGAAATTATTTAATCATTTTAACTAATAAAAACAGAAAAATTATGTCAAAAGTAACCGTTGTAGGTGCAGGAAATGTGGGAGCAACTTGTGCCAATGTTTTAGCTGTAAATGAAGTAGCAAATGAAGTGGTTTTGATTGATATCAAAGAAGGTCTTGCTGAAGGTAAGGCAATGGATATTATGCAAACTGCTCAGTTGATGGGTTTTGATACAGTAGTGAAAGGAGTAACTAACGATTATGCTCAAACAGCTGACTCTGATGTTGTTGTCATTACTTCGGGACTTCCTCGTAAACCCGGAATGACTCGCGAAGAACTCATTGGTGTAAATGCAGGAATTGTAAAATCAGTTGCTCAAAACATTTTGAAATACTCTCCAAACACTATTTTGGTGATTGTTTCTAACCCAATGGACCCAATGGCTTATTTGTCATTGAAAACTTTAGGTTTGCCTCGTAACCGAGTAATTGGTATGGGTGGTGCTTTGGATAGCTCTCGTTTCAAATATTTCTTGAGCCAAGCTTTGGATTGCAATGCAAACGAAGTAGAAGGTCTTGTAATTGGTGGACACGGTGATACAACAATGATTCCTCTTGCAAGTTTGGCAACATACAAAGGTGTGCCTGTAA
>JAGCAG010000082.1 GCA_017652785.1 Paludibacteraceae bacterium
AGCAATTCCGTCTAGTGTTCACCAAAGAAGGAGCAAAAAGTTTAGGTGGATTTGCTGCTATAGGAAATTTATTCCCAAGCGTTTGGGATTGGCAAATTTTTTGGAACATGACCGCATTTTTGAGCGTAATACTTGCTTTTATGAACATTTTACCAATTCCGGTTCTCGATGGTGGATATGTTTTATTTCTACTTTACGAAATGATTTTCCGCCGAAAACCAAGCGAAAAATTTATGCAAATTGCGTTAAATATTGGTATGTTTTTATTGTTAACACTACTCATTTTGGCAAATGGGAATGATGTAATCAAAATGTTCAAGTAAACCGATTAATAATTTTACAAAAACAATATAACCACATTATATGAAAAAGTTTAAGGAGTATTCCAATTTCAATTTATCGAACATCAATAAAGAAGTTTTGCAAAAATGGCAAAACGATGATTTGTTTCACAAAAGTATAGAAACACGCGAAGGTTCGCCACGATTTATTTTCTTCGAAGGCCCTCCTTCGGCAAATGGTATGCCAGGTATTCATCACGTAATGGCTCGTACCATAAAAGATACTTTCTGTCGTTACAAAACCATGCAAGGCTTCCAAGTGAAACGTAAAGCAGGTTGGGACACTCACGGACTTCCCGTAGAACTTGGTGTAGAAAAAATGCTTGGCATTACCAAAGAAGATATTGGTAAAAAAATCAGCGTTGACGAATACAACGCTGCTTGCCGACAAGAGGTGATGAAGTACACAAAAGAATGGACTTCGCTAACCGAAAAAATGGGTTATTGGGTCGATTTGGAAAATCCTTACATCACCTACGACAACAAATTTATCGAAACACTTTGGTGGCTTCTCAAACAACTTTACAACAAAGGTTTGCTCTACAAGGGTTACACCATTCAGCCATATTCGCCAGCAGCAGGGACTGGACTTAGTTCGCACGAATTGAACCAACCAGGTTGCTACCGCGATGTAAAAGACACAACTTGTACTGCTCAATTCAAAATAAAAGGTGATCGTTTTGGCGAAAACGCCTATTTCTTGGCTTGGACAACAACACCTTGGACTTTGCCTTCTAACACTGCTCTTTGCGTTGGACCAAAAATCGAATACAACGTTATAAAAGCAAAAAATCCATACACTGCAGAAGAATGCACCTACATTCTTGCCAAAGATTTAGTAAAAAGTTATTTCGGTGAGAAAAAAATCGAAGAGTTCGAAATCGTTGGCGAATACATTGGTGCCGATTTGGTTGGTACGGAATACGAGCAACTCATTCCTTGGGTAAATCCGGGCGAAGGTGCTTTTCGCGTAATTGCGGGCGACTATGTTACCACCGAAGACGGAACGGGTATCGTACACATCGCTCCAACATTTGGTGCAGACGATGCTTTCGTTGCAAAAAAAGCAGGCGTCCCAGGATTGACTTTCTTAACAAAAAAAGGCGAAACTCGCCCAATGGTTGATATGACCGGAAAATTCTTTGTTTTAGAAGATTTGGATGAAGAATTTGTAAAAAATCAAATCAATGTTGATTTATATAAAGAATACGCAGGTCGCTATGTAAAAAATGCTTACGACAAAAACCTCACCGACAAAGACGAAACACTCGACATCGCACTTTGCATGATGCTTAAGCAACAAGGATTGGCTTTCCGCATCGAAAAACACGTACACAACTATCCACACTGTTGGCGTACGGATAAAC
>JAGCAG010000083.1 GCA_017652785.1 Paludibacteraceae bacterium
CCTGTATTTCCTTGTTCAAAATCGCCATTACGAACAAGATTTTCGGTTGTTTCATACAGACATGTAACCTCAAACGTGGTTTTTTCCGTAATTGTAGTTATAGGATTGTAGACATCAGGAGCAGAAAGGTTTTGAGATGGAATCCATAAGTAGGACAAAGCTCCTTGTGGTGCAAGAAGTTGAATCCGAGTATTTGGGCAAACCGTTACATTTTCGTCTGCAACCGAAACTTGTTGAACTTGTGCAATTGCTGTTCTTGAAAACCCTATAATCGAAAGCAGTGCCGCCACGAAGAAAATTTTTCTGTGTACCATAACTCTAAACATTAAAAGGTTAATACTCGAACTTGCTTTTGTTGCAAGAACTCTTCTCTAATATGTGGTCTATTTCTTTAAAAATAGATTTCGCCAAAAAAGTCAGGGCGATGAAAATCGGGCTGCTCAACCACTATTGGAGCCCAACTTACGTAATGTACGTTTTGCGTGCCATCGCCACATTTATAAAAATTTGCAAGAATTTTTTCGGGCAAATTCTTACCATCTAAACCTATTAACTCAAACGGAATACCTACGGTTAGCGACCACTCTGCCATACCTTGTTTTTCCTCAAATGTTTTTTTCTCTAACGACGAATGACGAAGAATCTTTGTCATTTCTTCCAACGGACGCGAAGTTCTATCTTCACGGGTTTTATGCACTGCCGACAAGCATGTTCCTATGCAGTTGAACTCAAAATTATAATATCCCTCTTGATCTATTCTTTTGCAGAAAAACTCCACACAACTATCCTGCCAAACAGGTTCGTGGTCATTAGCAAAAAGTGCTCTCAATCCTTCTCCCCTCACCTTGTAGTGAATACAAAGAGCCGACGAGGAATAACCAACAAAAAACGACGTTTGTGGCAAATGTGGGAATCCCTTCCAATTGACAACATCAATATCTCCAATAGCCCCTTTTTGAGTTAATAAATCGCCCCAAAAACCAATAGGCTGGACATTCAATTCGCTTATGTAAGTTATTTTCAATTGTTTTTTCATTTCAAATAAAGTATAAGTTTTGGTAAAGGAACAATTTTTTTTTATCATTTCCAAATTTCTCAAAACAAAAAAAGGAGTTCGGAAAACACCAAACTCCTTTTTATCATTTATTATATGACTTTTTAAGGTCTTGGGTCTGCAGGTTTTGTACCCGACCAAGTACCAGTAACTTTCGTTTCTGTACCTTGAACGCCACCAACAATAGGCACTGCAATCAAATCTATCGTAGCCGAAGTACCACCATTGCTTATGGTGATTGTCCCTCCTTTCAACTGATATTCTGTAGCTGATGCATTAATTGTAATACCAATACCTGGTTGCATCATCATATAAATATCTTCATCACCATTTTCTCCAATAGTCCAAGTTTTATCTTCATCAAACATGAACGCATCAGTTCCTGCTCCCATCATATTAGGATCCATTCCTGCAACAACAAGTTCTTCTCCGTTTGCAGTAGTAAAGACGTATGAGTAGTATTCTCCCATGCCATAAGGATCTTCCCAACGAACGGCTGCGCTTGTAAAGACAAGACCCTCTGCTTCATTCGAAGCTGCTTCTTCTACCTCAACAGAGAATTTTGACGATTCTTTCTCATTGCCGTTTCCGTCCGTAACCACAACCCAAAGTTTTGGAGCAGCATTTCCCATTGCTTTTTTCAAAGCTGTCACCGTTACTTTTGATGGATCTGAAGGATCTGGAACTACAGAGATGTAACCTGCTTCATTTCCTGAAGTTTTCCAAACCACATTTCCTTTGAACAAACTATGAGCTTCTTCATCAGTAATCTTAGCTTCAAAGACTCTTGTATCATCCACAGTCATTGTCTGAGTGCTAGATCCGATTGCTGAACTTTCGCCTTCGTTGTAAATATCTACACTTGTAATTACCGAAGCGATATTTATAGTAAGTTCAGCTCGTTTTGGTTCTCCATATTCTTCTACAGTAAAGCTTCCTCCAAGTCCTGCATCACCTATTTCTACCCAAATTTTCACAGTACCCGCTTTCAAACCTCTAATACCAATAGATCCCAAAGTTTTAGTGTCTGCCAAAGTATGCAAACTAACATATTCGTTTGAAATAGAACTTCCTACAACACTATTATCAAGAGTAGCATCCACACCAACAATACCAAAACGGAAACCGCCCACCAAATGGTCTATAGCGCTAGGCAAAGCCAAAACAGAAAGTTCTGTAGGAGCTGGCGAGCTCTTTGTTTCTGTTGTAATTTCATAACTATCTGTTGAATTACCTTCCATATCAAGCCAAGTCACAGACTCAATTGGTGTAATAGCATTTGTAGGCTTAATCGTCATCATCGCTTCAACAGCAAAGTACGCTGATCTTGCTGTTATTGTAAAACTAAGATCGCGAACATAGTCCTTAGCACTTGGTTCTTTACCTTCATTCAATCTCGCTATCAATCCCTTATTACCATCAACTTTAACGGTTTTAATTATGATAGAATCATTGAATTCTCCCATAGGAGTCACCGTTAAATTTTCAACAAGTTCTGCATTCGTTATGATGCTAGTATCTGAACTTGTAAATTCCCAAGTAACAGGATAACCAACTTCTGAACCAGCTTCTTCAGCTTTTACACTCGCTCTCAAAACGTATTGGTCCATTCTCTTTTCAGGATTATTTTGCGCACGAACGTCATAATCATAAAAAGTTCCTGTCGCCGATTCTACTTCATAAAAACCTGCAGGGCCAAGAACGTTGTATTTAAGGCCTTTTACCCATTTTGTGCCAACAATAACATCAATAGTCTTAGAAGCCCGATCTTCTATCTTAGCCGTTACTTTAGTTTCTCCTTTTTTTAATGCTTTAACTACAATATAACTAGGAAGTTCAGATGTCTCAACGCGCTCAAGGATAGACTCATCTTCTATTTCCCATTCGGCAACGAGACCTTCTACAGGAGTAGTTTTAGCCCAAATTGTATCCAAACAACGATCTGGATAATCTTTGTCCATTTGCAACAAAAGTCCTGCTTTTTCTATTTCAGTACCATCAACATATTTTGTTGATCCATCAGGATACTGAGCAATCAAAATTCTTGACGCTAGAGAAGAATACATATTCAACGTAAATGGATCCGTCAAAAGACCAATGTCAGATGGATTACCCGCATCAGTTACATTCTCTCTCATTTCTGGTTCGCAAGAAGCAAAAACCATCAAAACAACAAGCACTAAACTCCAAATTTTTGCGATTGATTTCATAAAAAACTAATTTAAATCTTTATATTCAAATACTTTATTTATCTACTAAAAAAGCATACTGCACCCCTAAGTACAGAATTAGGGGCAAAGATAGTATATTTTTCTTTTCAAGGAAATAATTAAAACTTTTTTTTGAAGAAAAAGCAAGAAACTACCGAATTAGTTCCTCGTAAGTAGGAATAGAATCAAAAAACACAAACTTTTTCTGTTCAGGATCGGAGAAAAAAAAGTAATGATCAATCCCGTTACTCACAAGCAGATATTTTACATTCAACTTTAAGTTGTACACAGCAATTTGATCAAAAACCTTCTGCGAAAGAGGCACATTTGGAGCTTTGTATTCTGCAATAAGCAAAGGCGAAAAATTTTGGTCAAAAACCACACTATCGCAACGCTTTTTTAAGCCGTTAAAAGAAATAGCAGTTTCTATTGCTATTTTTTCAGGAGGAAACTTTCTTTCACAAATCAAGAACTTAGTCATCGACTGACGAACCCATTCTTCGGGCGTCAGCGCAACGTATTTTCTGCGAATTTCATCAAAAATAAGCAACTGATTGTTCTCCGTTTTTTGTCTAAAAGCATAAGGAGGAAGATTGAGTTTCTCCATTTTTTTCTAATTTTGCAAAAGCGATGCAAATATACCTATTTTTAAGGTAGCCAAGAAAGAAATGAATCCTTTCTTTTAAAAACAAAGAATGGCAAAAAAAGAAAATATTTCACACGAAGAATTGCTAGTCTCTTTTCGCAAAAGAGACTTTAAACCCATCTATTTTTTAATGGGGGAGGAACCTTATTTTATTGATTTATTGAGCGATTTTTTGGAAAAGGAAGTCTTAACTGAAGACGAAAAAGAATTTAATCAAACCATTGTTTACGGAAAAGAAACAAACATTGACAACATCATCAATCTAGCAAAACGCTACCCAATGATGTCTCAATATCAATTAATCGTTGTAAAAGAGGCCCAACACATTAAATCGTACGAAAATCTTTCTTTTTATCTTCAAAACCCTCAGCAGTCAACCATCTTGGTTTTTTGCTATAAATATGGCACACTTGACAAACGTAAAAAAGTTGTATCCGACATTGCTAAAGTGGGCGTAGTATTCGAATCGAAGAAACTATACGAAAACCAAATCCCTTCTTGGATCGTTGCCGAATCAAAAAAAATAGGTTTATCAGTAGAAATTAAGGCAGCCAATATGATGGCGGAATTTCTGGGAACGGATTTAGAACGAATAAAAGGTGAAATAAAAAAACTATTAATAATTGCTCAACAAAATCAAACCAACACTATTACTCCCGACATTGTGGAGAGGAACATTGGTATCAGCAAAGATTATAATGTATTTGAATTACAAAAGTCGTTAGGGAAAAAAGATATTTTAATGGCAAATCAGATTGTGGATTATTTCAAAAAAAACAAAAAAAACAATCCTATTGTCGTGATTCTTCCAGTTTTGTTCAACTTCTTTGCCAACCTATTGATATATCATTCGCTGACAGACAAAAGCCAATACAACGTAGCTTCTGTATTGAAAATAAACCCCTATTTTGCGAATGATTATGCAATAGCTGCACAAAATTACCCAAAAGAAAAAGTCTTAAAAATCATTCATTACATAAGAGAAGCCGATGCCCAACATAAAGGCATAGGAAATGTTTCTACTGACGAAGGTGAAATTCTTCGCTTATTGGTATTCAAAATTTTACATTAAAACACAAACAATGACAAAAAAAACGGTAAGCATATTGCTTTTTATTGCGGTGCTGCAACTTTCGGTCTCAGCAAATGGTTTTATTCAGAAATTAGCAGAAAATGTCTTTGAAGCTAAAGCGACTGAACAAATTGTATTTCTAAACGATGGAGAAACTTATGCTCAAATAAGCGAGAACAATCAAAGTATCTTGCGCATAAACATCAAAACGGGAACAACGAAAGACACACTACTCTCACTACACTGGCTGAAAGATAAAATTGAAAAGATAGATGCTTTTGAAATGGACTCTCTTTGCGAAAGAATTTTGTTTCGCAGCAATTCTGAAAAAACAAAGTACAACCGTATTATTGCGAATTATTACGTTTATCGTATTGATCGGAAAGAACTTATAAATGTTTCAGAAAACGGGAAACAACAAAATGCCATATTTTCTCCAAACGGACGAATGATTGCCTTTGCAAGAGATAATAATTTATTTCTAAAGAAACTTGATTTTAACACCGAAATAGCAATTACAACTGATGGAGAAAAAGGAAAAGTTTCAAATGGGACGCCAGGCGAAAGTTTTGGCGAAGCATTCAACGCATTCTCACATTTCGAATTTTCGCCCGATAGCAAAAGTTTGGCTTACGTTCGCTTTGACGAATCGGAAGTAAAAGATTTATCGTTTCAATATTTTCAAGGAACCGATTATCCTACCTTCGAAACTCAAAAATATTCTCGAGCAGGAGAAGCAAACGCCAAGGTTTCTGTGCTTGTTTACGATGTTTTTTACAAATCAACAAAAACAATGAACATTGGAGAAACCTCCAATTTTTACATTCCTATGATTCGCTGGAACACACAACCTGATATTTTGTTTGTTGCAAAACTTAATCGCAATCAAAATCAATTGGATTTATATGCCTGCAATCATCGTTCAACTGTTGGAAAAATATTGCTAACGGAACAAAGCAAATTTTCTATCGATTACAAAAACTTAAAAGCATTCACACCGCTTTCTAATGGACAATTTATTTGGATGAGTGAGAAAAATGGTTATCGTCATTTGTTTATTCACAAAACGAATAATGGAGCCGAAGAGTTACAACTTACCAAAGGCGAATGGAACGTAACAGATTTCTATGGTTTCAACGAGAAGAAAAAAATAGCATACTTTCAGTCAACCGAGCAATCTTCTGCAGAACGAGCCGTTTTCTCCATCGACTTAAGAGGCAAAAAAACGTGCTTGTCGAAACAAAAAGGGACAAACAATGCGCAGTTCTCTAACGATTTTTCGTACTTCATCAACGATTTTTCGTCAGTTTCTCAACCCAACATCTACTCTATTTGCAACGCCACAAATGGCTCACAAACAAGAACGTTGGAAAACAATTCCACTCTAAAGAACGAAATATCGCAACAAGCTTTTTCACAAAAAGAATTCCTATCATTTAAGAACACAGAAAACCAAATACTTAATGGTTGGATAATAAAGCCAAAACCTTTTGATGAAACAAAAAAATATCCCGTTATTTTAGTTGCAAACACAAATCTTGCAACTCAATCTGCACTCAACAAATGGCACATTGGTTGGGAGTCATATTTAGCAACAAAAGGTTTTATCGTTGTAGGCATTGATATTCGTGGAACGGAAAATCAAGGAAATAATTTTTCTTCTCAAGTTTATCAGAATTTAGGAGAAAAAGAAGCGGAAGACTTGATTGATGTTGCCAAACAATTATCTGATTTCCATTTTATTGATACTCAGAAAATAGGAATTTGCGGATGGAATTACGGAGGATTCGTAACCTTATTTTGTATGACAAAAGGAGTGGAAATCTTCAAGGCAGGTATTGCTGTATCACCAGTTACAGATTGGAAAATTTCCCCTTCCTTTTCAACGGAAAGGTTTATGCGTCGCCCTCAAGAGAACTTCAAGGGATATAGAGAATCTTCTATTTTAACCAAAACAAAAAATCTTAAAGGAGAATTACTCCTTATTCACGGAACTGCGGACAACGAAGCTCACATACAAAACACCTTTGCGTTCGCCGAAGAGTTGCAAAACAATGGTATTCTATTTGAAATGATGATCTATCCCAATAAGAATCTAAGCAATTTAGAGAAAAACTCAAGCATACATCTTTTCACCAAAATCGCAGATTTTTTGGAGAAAAAGTTGAAATAAAAAAAGAAAAAGAGAATGGACCATTCTCTTTTTTTTCAATCAACGAATTTGCTTTTTATTTTTTCTTTTTAACAACAATCTGATTAATCTCTTGTGGCATCTTGGCGCTATAAATTGCAGCCTCCAACTGACGAATATAATTGCGTTTATCTTTTCCAGGAGCAAACACAAATCCTTCAATAGTAACTATACGTTGATGAATTTCATCCAATCTGCTGAGACTAACAAATGGACCTCCCATCAAACTTCCGTTATAAATCTTCCACAACCCCCTGACTTCCGCACAATAAGCCTCGTTGTGTAAAAACTCATTCAAAACAGGTTTTTCATAATATGTTTCAGTTCCCATATACGAATCTTTTTCTGGCCCAGGAACGTTTTCTTTCAGAACAGAATCTCTTGTTGCCACCAATCTATCAAGTGTAAACATATCTTCAGACGTATATGGATAAGAATAAATTACAATATCCTGACGAGTTTTTGGGCTTGCATTTGTAAACCACAAAAAATTCTTCCCCTCTTTTATTTGACACATATCCGAAGGGACATTTATCTCAATTCCGAACTTTTCGTATGCTTTTTGCGAGAAAGTTGAATTGTGTTTCTTCTTCAAATAATTTGCAAAGCGTTCTCTCTCCTTCTCAACAAAATAGCGAATGATATTTTCTTGTTCCTTTTCTACCAAAGTTGTTAACTCTGCTTGAGTTGGAGCATTAAGAGAAACAATCGCTTGAGTTTTTGCCCAACGTTCTTCCGAATAAACAACCTTCGCTTGTGTGTATTTTTCGGGAGAAATAGAGACAATTATCAGATTTCGTGCAGGTCGCAAGTAACTATCAAAATTAGCATGAGGCACATGAGAAATCTTGAACATTGGTTCCGCTTGTGGCAAATTTGGAACATCTGTGTTCAACATATCAAAAACGGCTTTTCCACAAGGATTTTTCCAATCGTTATCATCAATTACAACCAACACTTCAAAAGCCGTTCCCGAAGCATTTGGCAATAAATTCCCCTTTTCTACACAACCTACAAACAAACCAATAACTGCTACCAATAAAAATACTTTTTTCATAAAATCAAAAAAAATTAATACACTGACGCAAAGATAGAAAATTTTAATCTTGAAGTTTAACTTTTTTCTATTCACTATTTTTTACCTTTGCTCTCAGAAGAAAAAGACACTCTTTATTTCCATGGCAAAAGTTCTAATCATTGATGACGAGCGAAGTATTCGCAATACGTTAAAAGACATTCTTGAGGTAGAGTCTTACAACGTTGACGTAGCAGAAAATGGATTTGACGCTCTCTGCGCGTTAGAAAAAAACGAATATCAAGTTATTTTTTCGGATATAAAAATGCCACAAATGGACGGCATTGAACTGTTACAAAAGATCAAAGAAAAAGGAATTGAGAGTTCAATTATTATGATTTCTGGACACGGAAACATAGAAACCGCTGTGGATTGTATAAAAAAAGGCGCTTATGACTTTATTGAAAAACCCATTGATTTGAATCGGCTTTTGGTGGTCATTCGCAATGCACTGAACCAAAACAAACAAACATCTGAGATAAAATACTTAAAAAGGAAAGTTGACAAAAAATATGAAATGATTGGCAACTCGCCTTCGGTAGAGCGTTTGCGAAAAATGATAACGACGGTTGCTCCAACCGATGCAAGAGTATTGATTACAGGCGAAAATGGAACAGGGAAAGAAGTTGTTGCCCGACAAATTTATTTACAAAGTAACCGAGTTGAAATGCCATTTATTGAAGTAAATTGTGCAGCAATTCCTTCCGAACTAATTGAGAGTGAACTTTTCGGGCACGAGAAAGGAGCTTTTACATCGGCTATAAAACAACGTATAGGGAAGTTTGAACAAGCAGATGGAGGCACCATTTTTCTTGACGAAATAGGCGACATGGCACTTTCGGCACAAGCCAAAGTATTGCGCTGTTTGCAAGAAAACGTAATTTCTCCAGTAGGAAGCGACAAATTAATAAAAATAAATGTACGCGTAATTGCGGCTACCAATAAGAACCTAAAAGAAGAAATAAAGAAAGGAAATTTCAGAGAAGACCTTTTCCATCGTCTAAATGTTATTCCTCTTCACGTTGATAAATTAGAGGACAGAAAAAGTGACATTCCTTTACTTATAGAACATTTTTCTGCTCTAATTTGCTCAGAACAGGGCATCTCAACAAAAACCTTTGACGAAGAAGCAGTTGAAATTCTAAAAAATCGTGCTTGGCCGGGAAATATCCGAGAACTTCGGAATATTGTGGAACGACTGATTATTCTTTGTGGCAACAACATTACCGCCGAAGAGGTAAATATGTATGTAAATTTCTAAGAAAAGATCTTTTTTCAAAAAAGCGTTGGATGATCTTCTTCCAACTGACGAATCACAGAAATCATAACCAATTCTCGCAAAAAGCGAGATTGATTTTTTATTCTGTATTTCCGAACGTATCTATCAAATGCCTTTTTCTCTTCATCGTTAAGCAAAAATGTCATCCGATGAGTCCGATTAAGTTGAGGACGATTTGATGGTTTTAGGAACTTTTTTTTAGGCATAGATTTCACTCTTTATTTCGTTCCAAGTTTCAGTACTCATCTTAGTGCCAACTACCTGTACAACTTTGCTTGCCACCAACGAACCTATTTTTCCGCATCGCTGCAAATCAAAACCATTTGCCAACCCAAACAAGAAACCTGAAGCATACAAATCACCCGCTCCTGTTGTGTCTACCGCATCAACGGCCGAAGTTCTTATAACAAAAGTTTCACCAGCCGATCTCACAAATGAACCTTTCTTCCCAATTTTAACGACTGATATTTCGCACATATCAGCAATCTCTTCAACGGCTTTCTCTGCCGATTTTCCAGTGAGAGCAGTTGCTTCTTCTTCGTTTGCGAAAACAATATCTACATATTTTTGCAACAATTCTTTTAGAAAAGAAAGATTAGATTCCACAACATTAAAACTCGCCAAATCAATTGAAATTTTCAAACCACAACTCTTTGCTGTTTCTGCAATTCTCCAAATTAGCGAATGATTTTGCACTAAATAACCTTCAATGTGAAGAATATCGTAGTTGCCGAACATTTCTGACGTTACCTCATCTGGTTGCAACTCACTCGCTGCTCCAAGATGGGTGTTCATTGTTCGCTCTCCGTCAGGAGAAACTAGTACCAAACATCTTCCCGAATAAAGATCAGACGACAAAAGTTGACCTTCAACATTATTGCTTTGAATATCGGTTTTGAAAAATTCCCCGACATCATCTTTACCTATTTTTCCAATAAATTTTGCATCAACACCTAAACATCCTAAACCAGAAATTGTATTGGCAGCAGAACCTCCACGCACCATTTTAGTTTCTAATCCTTGAGTTGAATCCACTATTTCCTGCATCTTTTGAGCATCAATCAACTGCATTCCGCCTTTTAACAAATTCAAAGTAGTCAAAAGAGAATCTGACTTAATAAGCGAAAGCACATCAACCAAAGCATTTCCTATAGCCACAATTTTCTTCATCTTATTTCCATTTATAAAGTTGATTTTTTCTTCGAAATAATTTGTTCCTTGTCTTAAGAAATAGATTTACCAATGGCAAAAAAATATCAAAAAGAACTACGTCGATATGGAAAAAGCGTTCTGTTTGACCCAATTTTCTCGCCGAGAGATTTAACAAAACTATTTGAAAAATTAAACGTAAACAGAAAAGAGACAATGCTATTGCTCCTGCCATTGGAGTCCAAAAAAATAATGATAAAACAAAAAAGAGGTAAAACAGAGTCCTTGTTCCTAACTCTCCTCCAAGTCTCCAAAGGTCTGTTTTTTTGTACATCGACGAGGTAGATAAATGTCTATCTTTTTGAGAAAGCCACTCTCTAAAACTTTTCTTTGGCAAAGAAGCAGTTATACTTTGGGCAGAAAGTTCCACTCTTGTATTTTGCTTTGTCGCCCAATGATTTACAAACAAATCATCATCTCCCGACTGAACATGCAACAATCCTGCGAAACCTTTATGCGACATAAACGTAGACTTACGGTATGCCAAATTTCTTCCCACTCCCATATAAGGTCTTCCTGCAAAGGCGAAACCCAAATATTGCAAAGCAATAGTAAGTGTATCGTAAGAAATCAATCGATTGATGAATGTTTTTTCGTACATATACAAACCACAACCAAGTACGAATTCCGTTTCTGGAGTAAAATTTCGCACCACTTTACTTATCCAATGGCGGCTAACTGCTTTACAATCAGCATCTGTAAAAAGCAGAATCTCATTTTTTGCAGCTTTAACTCCAAGTGTCAAACCAAGTTTTTTTCGACTAATAATCTCTGCCGACTGAGGGATATAGGTTTCGTATAAGTTGTTATACTTTTCTTTGAAAATAGACAAAACTTCACTCGTTGTATCCGTAGAACCATCATTCACTACAACAACTTCAAAATTGGGATAATCTTGTTCTAAAATAGAAGGTAGAAATTTGTGCAGATTTTCCGATTCGTTTTTTGAACAAATAACGACTGAAACTGGAGGTTTTTCTGTTTGGAAATCTAGTTTGCCTTTTTTTTGTTTTCTTTGAGCCCAAAAAATCACAAAAAAATAACGCAAATAGTAGTAAATCTGGGCAAAAAAAACAGCAACTAATCCAATAGCAAAAACATTTCCCAACATTGTTTCTCGATTAGAAGAAATAAGATTTAGGCAACTCTCTCAGATTATAACGAGAAGCCATTATTTCACCATAAGCTCCTGCCGAACGCATCGCCAACAAATCGCCTCGTTTTACTGCGTTAATCGTATAATCTTTGGCAAAAGTATCGCTTGATTCACAAATTGGGCCCACAATGTCATACTTTTCTTCATTTGCATTGGAAGTTATGTTCTCAATATGATGATAAGCTTGATACAAAGCAGGACGAATCAAATCTGTCATTCCTGCATCAACAATTGCAAATTGCTTACTTGTTCCTTTTTTCACATAAAGGACCTTTGTTATTAGACTGCCACAAGGAGCAACCACCGATCTGCCTAACTCAAAATGTACAATTTGATTTTTTTCTACTTTCAAATAATCGTGGAAGACCTTAAAATAAGATTCAAAATCGGCAATAGGAACGTGATTCGGATGTTGATAATTAATCCCTAAACCACCTCCGACATTGATATGCTGGCAACAAATATCTTTTTCTCTCAAAAACTCTTGAAGTTCATTGATCTTAATACACAAATCTTGAAAAGCGGACATATCCGTAATTTGCGAACCAATATGAAAATGAAGTCCAACAAGTTTTACATTGCTGAATTTTTTTAGCAATACTACAACTTGAGGCAAAGATTCAATAGAAAAACCAAATTTATTTTCGTTCAATCCCGTAGTGATGTAGGAATGAGTGTGCGCATCCACATTGGGATTTATGCGCAAAGCTATGCGCGCAATTTTATTTTTTTGAGCAGCAAGAACATTGATATTTTCCAACTCAGGTTCCGACTCTACGTTAAAACAAAAAATATCATTATCAAGAGCATAGTCAATTTCCCAATCTGCTTTTCCAACGCCAGCAAACACAATCTTATCAGGAGAAAAACCAGCCTCAATAGCAGCCTTTACTTCTCCACCACTAACGCAATCAGCACCCAAATTTGAGGCACAAATCGTTTGCAAAATTATTGGATTAGCATTTGCTTTAACGGCATAATGCACATGATATCCGTATTTGTTCGATTCTGCGTTTATCACATCCAACGTTTTTTGCAACAACTCTTTGTCGTAAGCATAAAACGGCGTTTGCAAACCGCGAAAATCCTCTATAGGGAAACTGCCTTTTATCATTATTTATTTTTGCTTAAAAAGTTTATCACTCAATGCATTAAGTGCTTTCACCTTATCTTCTTTCTTTACCAAAAGAGAAATATTATAATTGCTTCCGCCATAAGAAACCATACGAACCGGAATATCCTTAACAGCACTCAGCACTTGAGCTTGAAAACCCACGTTGCTATAATCCAAATCTCCAACCACACAAATGATAACCATATCTTCATCAATGGTTACTGTACCAAATTTCTTCAAATCATTAAGAATTTCGGTCAAATGTTTTGTATTGTCAATAGTTAACGAAACCCCAACCTCCGAAGTTGTAATCATATCAATTGAGGTTTGGTAGCTCTCAAAGATTTCAAAAACTTTACGCAAAAAACCATAGGCAAGCAACATTCTTCCCGATTTGATTTTAATTGCTGTAATTCCATCTTTTGCCGCAACAGCCTCAATCACACCTTGTTTTGATTTGTTAGAAATGAGTGTTCCTTTGGCATCTGGTTGCATCGTATTAAGCAAACGAACAGGGATATTTGCCAGTTTTGCAGGAAGGATACAAGTAGGGTGCAAAATTTTCGCACCAAAATATGCCAACTCAGCAGCTTCTTCAAAATGCAACATTGGGATTGGAGTAGTTCCTTCAACAAAACGAGGATCATTGTTATGCATGCCATCAATATCTGTCCAAATCTGTATTTCCGAGGCTTTAATTGCTGCACCAAAAAGCGATGCAGAATAATCGCTACCTCCTCGCTGAAGATTATCTATCTCTCCGTAAAAATTACGACAAATATAACCTTGAGTAACAAAAATCTCTGCCGACTTGTTTTCTGCAATTTTTTTATTCAATTCTTCTTGAATAAACATCGTATCAGGCTCACCATTTTTGTCGGTTTTTGCAAATTCCAAAGCAGGAAGAAGTACTGCTCTCTTACCTATTTCATTCAAATAGTTATTGAATAAATTCGTAGAAATAAGCTCTCCTTGTGCTAAAATTATTTTCTCTTCAAAAATGGTAAATGTATCACTCAAGTTAGTAAACGAACGCAAAAATTCAAAAAATGAACTAATCAAATCGTTACCTTTTTCTTTATATTCTTTTGTAGAATAGAGTTCATCAACCACTGGATAGTACGACATTTCCAATTTATTAATTAACTCCATCGCACCTGTTGGGTTCTTTTTGTACAAATAGTCGGCAATTTCCACCAATTGGTTAGTAGTCCCCGACATAGCCGAAAGCACAACTAAATTTTTGTCACCATCACAAATAATTTGGGCAACTTCTTTCATCCTTTTTGCAGAACCTACGGACGTTCCGCCAAACTTCATTACTTTCATTTCTTCTTGTGAATTTCTAGATTTTTATTTCAACTCGCAAAGGTAGCAATTTATTAAGATTTTAACTACAAAACCAACACAAAACTTTTATCTCATTCCATTAATGCAGAAAACGGATTTTTAGTAACTTTGTAGTTTTGGAAAGTTATATCCATTTTTAAATTAAAATATTAATTTGCAACGGTTTAGAAAAACATATTTGATTATCTTTTTGTTTTTAATATCCTTTTTTACTTGGGGACAACAAAAACAAGCCCAAGACTCTTTGGTTTTACAAAAAGACGCAACACTCCTCAAGAAAGATAGTGTCGCCAAAACAGAATCAACTCCGAAGGTTGGAAAAAAGAGCAAAATAGATGCAAAAATTGATTACCAATCAAGAGACTCTATCGTTTTGTGGAGAAATGGAACAGGTTTCTTGTATGGAGAAGGGGAAGCCATTTATGAACTAGATCGCCCCATTCAACTTAATGCAGAGCACATTAGGATGGTGCTCGATAGTAATACTGTTTATGCAGAAGGAGTTATTGACACATTGGGAAATGAAATTGGAGCCCCTGTATTCAGAGAGGGTTCTGATGAATACCAAGCAAAAACTATAAAATACAACCTAAATACAAAAAAAGGATATATCAGAAGAGGTGTCACTCAACAAGGAGATGGGTTTATTGTTGCCAACGAATCAAAAAAAGATTCTGACAATATGCTTTTTATGAGGAATGGGAAATATACAACTTGTGAAGATCACGAACACCCCCATTTCTATATGCAATTAACAAAAGCAAAAGTAAAACCAGGAAGCTTTGTTGCTTCTGGACCTGCATATTTGGTAATGGCAGACGTACCACTTCCGTTAGCCATCCCTTTTGGATATTTCCCTTTTAACGAGAAATACTCATCAGGATTCATTATGCCAACCTATGGAGATGAATTTACAAGAGGATTCTATTTGCGTAACGGAGGATACTATTTTGCGATAAATGACTATTTTGATTTAGAACTCACAGGAGATATCTACACAAAAGGGACGTGGGCCTTATATGCTGCGTCCTCTTACCGCAAAAGATATAAATTCAATGGTCGGATAAACATAAGTTATAGAAATGACGTTATTGGGATAAAAGACTTACCTAATTACCAAAAGAACAAAAATCTCCGAATAATGTGGACGCACAGTCAAGACGCAAAAGCAAGTCAGTATAGCACCTTTTCTGCATTGGTTGATTTTGCTACAAGCGGATACACTCATAGCAACGTAAACAACTATTACAACGCACAAGAATTGGCAAAAAACACCACAAGTTCAAGTATTTCTTACACTCAACGATTCCCCGAAAGTCCATGGAGCATTTCAGTGAATGCGATGGTTACACAAAGAACAAAAGACTCCGTCATAAACTTGACACTACCAAACCTAACCATTAACATGAGTCGTGTGTATCCTTTCAAGAAAAAAAACAGAGTAGGTAAAGAAAAATGGTACGAAAAATTTTATTTGAGTTACACAGGAACTTTTTCAAATAGCATTGAGACAAAGGAAAACAAACTTTTCAAGTCTTCATTTACCAAAGATTGGAGAAATGCATTTAAACACCAAATTCCAATTGGAGCCTCGTTCAATATTTTCAAATATATCTCCATTACTCCCTCATTCAACTTTAACTATCGTTGGTACTTCAGCAAAGAAGAAAAATCTTGGGACGAACAATTGCAGAAAGAGGTTGTTGACACACTTTCTGGATTCTATCACGTTTACGATTTTAACCTTGGAGTAAGCATGCAAACTAAAATTTATGGATTTTACACTCCTATTCGAAAGATTTTTGGTGACAAAATAGACCGAATCAGACATGTCATAACACCGTCCATATCGTTCAACTACCATCCTGACTTTGGAGATTCTATGTTCAAATTTTACAAAACTTACACTCAAAAACTCATTGACAAAAATAGTTTTGATCGAGTTCAGTTCAAAGAAGTCACATACTCTCCTTACTCAAGAGGAATGTACGGAGTTCCTGGAAGAGGGGCATCTGGAAGCATTGGTTTTTCATTAGCAAACAATTTGGAAATGAAAGTAAAAGACACCTCTGACTCCACAAAGGTAAATGCATACAAAAAAATAAGTTTAATTGACAACTTCTCCATCAGTGGAAGCTACAACATTGCAGCAGACTCCATGAATTGGGGAAATTTTAGCACAAATCTTCGTCTAAAAATAACCAAAAAATTCTCCATTAATCTTTCTGGTGCTTTTGACCCTTATATATACGCACTCAACGAAGCAGGGAATCCTGTTCGAGTGAACACCTTGCGCTGGAATGTTGGAAAATTTCCTCGTTTCTTGGGAACAGGAACTTCATTTAGTTATTCGTTCAATAATGATACATTCAAAAAACTAAAAGAAAAATTTAGTAAAAGCGACGATGAGTCAACCGAAGAAGATGACGAATCAATTGACGAATTGGCAGAAAACCCACTTGGAGAAGAAGGTGCCTTCTTTGAAAATGAATATAGTAATAAATACGAAAAAGAAGACAAGAGAAAAAGCAAAGAAGACGATGGAGACGACGAAGTAGATGCCGATGGTTATCAAAAAATAAAAATTCCATGGAATTTAAGTGTAAACTATTCCATCCGTTGGGCACAATCAAATGAGTTCGACAAAGAAAAAATGGAATATATCCGTAAATTCACTCACAATTTGAGTTTTTCTGGAAGCATTTCTCCAACTCCTCAGTGGGACATTAGTTTTTCTGCTTCGTATGATTTCAACGAAAAACAAATCACTTCTACCAACATTTCTGTCAATAGAGATTTACACTGTTGGTATTTGAGAGCATCAATGAGTCCTTTCGGACTTTATAAATCTTACATCGTGACCGTAGGTGTAAAATCGTCATTATTAAGCGACTTGAAATACGAAAAGAAGAGCGACAATAACGACAATGCACGCACATGGTATTAAATTTATGACAATTCTGCATTTTCAACTCACTTGGCACTATCTTTGAAAAGTCACAGAAAGACAAATATTTTTTTTATGGGAACAGCATCTTATTCAGACAATTTGAAAGATATTTTTTCATTTAGCAAAGAAGAAGCCGAACGTTTGGGGAATAATTATATCGGTCCAGAACATTTTTTATTAGGGATTATTCGTATAGAAAACTCAAATGCAAAAAATATACTAAATAAACTAGGCATAGATATTTCTGAACTTAAAAGGAGTATTGAGGAAAAAATTCGAGTTTCAGATCAGCAAATTCAAGAACAAAAAGCAATTCCTTTGAATGCTTCGTCAGAAGATATTTTGAAATATATGATGTTAGAAGCTAGACTTCTTGGCGCAAAAATTATTGATACTGAACACCTTCTTTTAGGCATACTAAAAGGAGAAAACAATCTTGGAAAAAATCTACTAAAAGAAAAAGGTGTAACATATTTTGATGTTCGTAAAAATTTGGTAGCGGAATATTTAGACGATTTCTCGACTAAAAATTCCTTCGACCCTATTGACGACGACGATGATGACGTAGAAGACTTTGAACCGCAAAAAAAGAAAAAAAAGCAACATACTTCCGATTCAATATCAGAAACGCCAGCTTTAGACAATTTCGGATTCGACGTCACAAAAGCTGCTGCTGAGAACAAATTAGATCCCATTGTTGGTAGAGAAAGAGAAATTGAACGCATTATTCAAATCTTAAGTCGAAGAAAAAAAAACAACCCTATTCTGATTGGAGAACCGGGAGTGGGAAAAACAGCCATTGTCGAAGGTTTAGCACAACTTATTGTACAACGAAAAGTTACTCGTTCGTTGTTAAACAAAAAAGTTATTTCGCTTGATATGGCTGCTGTTGTGGCAGGAACAAAATATCGTGGACAGTTCGAAGAACGCATAAAAGCCATTCTCAACGAACTGAAAAGCAATCCAGACATCATTCTTTTCATAGATGAAATTCACACCATAATCGGAGCGGGAGGAGCCTCTGGTTCGTTGGATGCTGCCAATATGCTCAAACCAAGTTTAGCCCGTGGCGAAGTGCAATGCATTGGAGCTACAACTTTAGACGAATATCGAAAAACGGTAGAAAAAGATGGTGCTTTAGAAAGACGTTTTCAAAAAATCATTGTAGAACCGACTTCACAAGAAGACACGCTAAAAATTTTACAAAACATAAAATTCCGTTACGAAGATCATCATAAAGTGCAATTCACTGAAGATGCCCTTAAAGCATGTGTAAAACTCACTGACCGATACGTTTCCGACCGTCAGTTCCCCGACAAAGCCATTGATGTTTTGGACGAGGCTGGAGCAAAAGCTAAACTTCGAACAGTAAAAGTTCCTAACGAAATAAAGTTATTGGAAGAAAAAATTGCAACTGTTAATGGCAGAAAAATAGAAGCTTCTAAAGTGCAAAATTATGAGTTAGCAGCAGAGTTGCGAGACGAAGCAAAATCTCTAACAGAACAATTAAACGATGCAATCTCTATTTGGGAAAAGTCCATCGAAGAAAAACCTGAAATTGTAAACGAGGAAAACATTGCCGAAGTTGTTGCCACAATGACTGGAGTACCTGCAAAACGCATTGCTCAAGCAGAAGGTCTACGTTTGAAACAAATGTCCGAAATCTTAAAATCTAAAGTAATTGGGCAAAACGATGCGATAGAAAAAGTTGTAAAATCTATTCAACGAAACAGAATCGGGTTAAAAGATCCGAATAAACCTATTGGAACTTTCATATTTTTAGGACCAACAGGAGTTGGAAAAACTCATTTGGCAAAAATTCTTTCAGAACAAATGTTCGATAACAAAGATGCCATTATTCGTATTGACATGAGTGAATACCTCGAAAAATTCAGTGTCTCTCGTTTAATCGGGGCTCCTCCGGGTTACGTTGGGCACGAAGATGGCGGACAACTTACCGAAAAAGTTAGAAGAAAACCTTATTCGATTGTTTTGCTTGATGGAATAGAAAAAGCACACCCCGATGTCTTTAACTTGCTTTAGCAAGTTCTTGACGAAGGACGCTTAACCGATAGTTTGGGTCGTGTGGTAGATTTCAAAAACACCAGTATCATTATGACTTCAACCGTTGGGACACAACAACTTAAGGAGTTTGGTTCAGGAATTGGATTTTCGACTGGAAAGAACGATAAAACAAACTCAAGAAGCGTTATTCAAAAGGCGCTTAACCGTACTTTCTCGCCAGAATTTCTCAATCGTGTTGATGAAATTATTTATTTCGACAACCTTAAAAAAGAGGATATTTTCCAGATTATTGATTTGGAATTAAACGAACTCATAAAACGATTGGAGAGCCTAAACATCAAACTCCACTTAAGCAACGAAGCAAAAAACTTTATTGCAGAAAAAGGTTACGATGTTCAATACGGAGCAAGACCTCTAAAACGAGCTCTACAAAAATACGTTGAAGACGTTCTGACCGATTACCTTTTGTGCAACGAACAACACAAAACTGAAATATCGTTAAAATTAAATATAGAACGGCAAGAAATTGAAATAGCAGAATAGTATACTATTCTGCTATTTTTTTAAGACTTTTATCTCTAAAAGGTTTTTCTATCTACCAGTGTAACTATGCGGTGTGATTTGCAACAACTCTTGCTTCACTTCCTCGGTTACATCAAGTGTTTGAATAAAATCTTTAATAGAAGATTCTGTAATACCATCGTTGGTACGAGTAAGAGCTTTGAGCGCCTCGTAAGGTTTTGGATAACCTTCACGACGAAGAATTGTTTGAATTCCTTCAGCGACCACTGCCCAACAATTATCCAAATCGGCATAAATTGCTACTTCGTTAAGCATCAATTTTCCTAAACCTTTGAGCAAACTTTGCGTAGCAATAAGTGTATGCGCAAGAGGCACACCTACATTCCTCAAAACTGTACTATCTGTTAAATCTCTCTGCAAACGAGAAATTGGAAGCTTCTGCGACAAATGTTCCAATAATGCATTAGAAATTCCAAGATTCCCTTCTGCATTTTCAAAATCAATAGGATTAACCTTATGTGGCATTGCCGAAGAACCAACCTCTCCTGCTTTGATGCGTTGTTTGAAATAATTCATTGAAATATATTGCCAAACATCTCTACAAAGGTCAATCATAATAACATTGATTCGCTTCAATGCATCAAAAAGTGCAGAAAGATTATCGTAGTTGGAAATCTGAGTTGTAAAATTCTCACGCTGAAGTCCCAACTTTTGATTCAAAAACTCATTGCTAAAAGCGAACCAGTCAATAGAAGGAAATGCTACATTGTGAGCATTAAAATTTCCAGTTGCTCCACCAAATTTTGCCGAAAAAGGAATCTGCTTTAACAATTTAAGTTGTTCATTCAAACGGTAAACAAACACGTTCAATTCCTTTCCTAGACGGGTTGGAGAAGCTGGTTGCCCGTGCGTTTTTGCCAACATCGGAACATTTTTCCAATCCTCAACCATTTGTTCCAATTTCTCAATCACTTGATTTAAATCTGGCAAGTAAATCTCATTCAAAGCCTCTTTTATCGACAATGGAATCGACGTATTATTAATATCTTGAGAAGTTAATCCAAAGTGAATAAACTCTTTTTCTTGTTCAATACCGAGTTCTTCAAATTTTTCCTTCAAAAAATATTCAACTGCCTTTACGTCATGATTCGTAACAGATTCAATATCCTTTACCTTTTGAGCATCTTCTACAGAAAAGTTTTGGTAAATTTCTCTAAACTTTGGGAACAAATCTGCACTTACTTTTTTCAACTGAGGCAAAGGCAATTGGCACAAAGCAATAAAATACTCAACCTCCACCATCACACGATAACGAATCAACGCACACTCCGAAAAAAATTCAGAATATGGTTTTGTTTTTGAAGCGTAACGGCCATCAATTGGCGAAATTGCTGTCAATGACATAATTCTCTCCTTTTTCGTTTTTTCTATTTTTTAATATCGTTTTCTTTAATCAAGTATTCTGCAATTTGAACTGCATTGAGTGCCGCTCCTTTCTTAATTTGGTCTCCAACACACCAAAACGAAATTCCTTTTTCGTTGGTCAAATCTTTGCGAATACGTCCTACATAAACAGGATCTTTGCCCGAAAGGAAAAGTGGCATAGGATATTGTTTTTCTTGAGGATTATCTTGCAACACAATACCTTCGGCAGAAGCAAACGCATCTCGAACTTCGCTAAGCGACAACTCACGTTCGGTTTCGCACCAGATTGCTTCCGAGTGAGCACGAAGCGCAGGAACACGCACACAAGTTGCACTAACTTTTATGTCCGAATGCATAATTTTTCGTGTTTCGTTGAACATCTTCATTTCTTCTTTTGTGTAACCATTTTCAGTAAACACATCTATGTGAGGGATAACATTATATGCCAATTGATAAGCAAATTTTTCAACTGTTGGTTCTTCGCCTCGTACGATTTGAGCATATTGTTCTCTCAATTCGTCCATTGCAGCAGCTCCTGCTCCACTTGCGGCCTGATAAGTTGAAACATGAACAGTTTTGATGTGCGAAAGATTTTCTATTGCCTTTAGTGCAACAACCATTTGAATGGTAGTACAATTTGGGTTTGCAATCACATTACGAGGACGATTCTTAGCATCTGCAGCATTAACTTCTGGCACAACCAATGGAACATCTTCGTCCATTCGGAAAGCAGAAGAGTTGTCAATCATCACTGCTCCATATTTAGTAATGGTTTCAAGATATTCTTTAGAAGTACCAGCTCCTGCCGAAGTAAACACGATGTCAATATCTTTGAAGTCGTCATTCTTTTTCAACTCTTTCACTACAAGTTCTTTCCCTTTGAAATTATATGTTTTTCCAGCACTTCGCGACGAACCAAACAACACCAACTCATCCATTGGGAAATTACGTTCTGCCAATACGCGCAAGAACTCCTGACCTACAGCACCACTTGCTCCTACAATTGCTACTTTCATAAATTAA
>JAGCAG010000084.1 GCA_017652785.1 Paludibacteraceae bacterium
ATTATAACCACAAACTTGACCTCCAAAAATCCAAGTTTGTTTCTTTTCTCTTGCTACAAAATAGGACTTCTTTGTAGCATTACGCAGAAATCCGTATAAAGAACTGTAGAAAAGCTCTCTTACAACGCCTTTCTACAAATTCTTATTACTCTATAAGTCAGAAAAAATTTACATCAAACTTGCGGTAAGTTCTCTTATGGCAACAATTGGCGAAACAGGTTGATAAAGAATCTTGTAAGTAGCATCAAGAATCGGCATTGTTACCTGATACCTTTCGTTGATTTCGTGAATACACTTCGTTCCATAATATCCCTCGGCAATCATCTCCATTTCTTGCTGTGCCGTTTTCACCGAATAACCTTTTCCAATCATGGTTCCAAACTGACGATTACGACTAAATTTAGAATAACTCGTCACAAGCAAATCGCCAAGATATGCCGACTCATCAATACTTCGAGGCATTGGATTCACTGCATTACAAAATCGGTTCATCTCCTGCAAAGCATTAGCAATAAGCACAGCGTGAAAATTATCGCCATATCTCAATCCGTGGCACACTCCCGCAATAAGCGCATAAATATTCTTCATTACCGACGAAACTTCTATACCATAGACATCGTCGCACACTGCTGTATGCACAAAGTGATTTTCAAAATACGATGCCAAAACACGTGCCAAATCTCTATCGCCACACGCAATGGTGAGGTAAGAAAGTCGTTCTAAAGAGATTTCTTCGGCATGGCAAGGTCCTGCCAACACAGCAATTCGCTCCAAAGGCACGTTGTACTTCTGATGAAAATAGTCTGAAACAATCATATTTTCATCAGGGACAATACCTTTTATGGCTGTAATAATAATTTTTTTGTTCAGTTTGCGACGCAACTTTTTGAGATGCAACTTCAAAAAAGGAGACGGGGTCGCAAAAATCAACACATCAGAATCTCGTACCACAGCATTGATGTCGCTTGTAAAATTGATTCTACTTGTATCAAACGTCAGAGCTGTAAGGTAACGAGGATTTTTTCCGTAACGAATAAAATCGTCAATCTGATCCTGCCTACGCATGTACCAATTAATGGAACTAGTATTGGTAAGCAAAATTTTTGCGATAGCAGTAGCCCAACTACCTCCTCCAATAACTGCAATTTTCAATTTATTTTCCATAAGAAAAAAAAATCACCTAGTTATTTAGTCCAACTCTCTACCAAATCTTTAGCAGGATTGGTCAAATTCAATTTGTTTTTTTTATTGTACCCACACAAATCTTGATGCAACTTATTAGGATTCACTCCACTGAGTTTTGCAACAGTATCATAACCCAATTTTTGCAAAGGTTCTATCCATTCAGAAGGAACTCCAATTTCGGTGTACTTTTCGTTTCCATCTCTTTTTTGCACTTTTTCGGGCTTCATCTGAGGGAATAGCAACACTTCTTGAATGGTTGGCTGACCAGTGAGTAAAATAGCCAAACGATCTATACCGATTCCAATTCCCGAAGTTGGAGGCATACCATATTGCAAGGCTCTCAAGAAATCCTGATCAATGAACATTGCCTCGTCGTCGCCTTTTTCACTCAAGCGAAGTTGATCTTGAAAACGAGCCTCTTGGTCGATAGGGTCATTCAACTCCGAATAAGCATTTGCTAACTCTTTTCCATTCACCATCAACTCAAATCGTTCGGTAAGTCCTTCTTTGCTACGATGCATCTTTGTTAGTGGCGACATTTCCACAGGATAGTCGATAATAAAAGTAGGTTGAATAAACTCTCCCTCGCAAAACTCACCAAAAATTTCATCGATGAGTTTTCCTTTTCCCATCGTATCGTCAATTTCCAACTTCAGTTCGTTACAAATTACACGAATTTCCTCTTCGGTTTTTCCATTCAAATCGTATCCTGTTTTTTCTTTAATTGCATCCAAAATAGGCAAACGACGATAAGGTGCTTTGAAACTGATAGTTTTACCATCAACAACACTCTCGGCACAACCATTTACAGCAATGCAAATTCGTTCCAAAAGTTGCTCAGTAAACGTCATCATCCAATTGTAGTCCTTATACTGAACATAAAGTTCCATACACGTAAATTCAGGATTATGACTTTTGTCCATACCCTCGTTACGGAAGTTCTTTCCAATCTCGTAAACGCCTTCAAAACCTCCAACAATCAAACGTTTGAGATAAAGTTCAGTAGCAATTCGCAAGTAAAGATCAATATCCAACGAATTGTGATGAGTAATGAAAGGACGAGCTGAAGCACCTCCAGGAATCGACTGAAGAATAGGAGTTTCCACCTCGGTATAACCTGCCTCGTCCAACACATCGCGCATTGTTTTCAAAATTTTGGCACGCTTCAAGAACGTGTCTTTAACACCTTCGTTCACAATCAAATCAACATAACGCTGACGATAACGCAACTCAGGATCGTCAAACTTATCGTAAGCCACACCATCTTTGTACTTCACAATAGGAAGTGGTTTCAACGATTTACTCAAAACCGTAAGTTCTTGGCAATGAACACTAATTTCGCCCATTTGAGTACGAAAAACAAATCCTTTCACACCAATAAAGTCGCCTATATCAAGTAATTTTTTGAAAACCGTATTGTACATTTCAGGTTGCGCTTCCGTGTTTATATCATCGCGAGAAACATATACTTGAATTCTTCCTTTAGAGTCTTGTAACTCAATAAAAGAAGCTTTACCCATGATTCTACGACTCATTATTCGACCTGCAATACAAACCTCTCTTTTTTCCTCTTCATCTCGAAACTCCGACTTTATGTCAACAGAAAAAGCATTGGTAGGATATTCGGCTGCAGGATAAGGATCTATCCCCATAGCCCTCAAAGCGTCAAGACTTTGACGACGAAATTGTTCTTGTTCTGATAAATTCAAACTCATAATTTTTACAAAAATCTTTAAGTAGCGCAAAGGTAATGAAAAGTTGTGAAGAGAAGTAAAAATATAGCAAATAGAAGTATCTGCCAATAGAAAAATTTCTTAATCGACTTTTTTCTTTTTTTAAGAAATGTTTTTTTACTTTTGTGAGTTTTTCAGCTGAAATAAAATTGATGCAAATCATACAAGTAAAAGACAAAAAGTTTAAACTCTCTATATCGGCAGAAAAAATAAAATACGAAGTAAAGAGAGTTGCTAATCAAATCAACAACGATTTGAACGGAGAGGAACCTATATTTTTGGGGGTTCTCAACGGATGTTTTATGTTCATGAGCGACTTGATGAGCAATATCAATTTGCCTTGCGAGGTTTCTTTTATTAAATTGTCGTCATACTCAGGAACCGAAACAACGGGCGTTGTCCGACAACTTATTGGACTGAACGAGAACATCGAAGGAAGAAGCATTGTGATTGTAGAGGACATTGTCGATACTGGAATCACGATGAAAGAACTAATAAAATTGCTACAAGAAAAAAAACCAAAACAAATAAAAGTGGTTACTTTTTTACAAAAACCAAATGCGCTAAAATGCGACATAACAATAGATTATGTAGCCATAAAAATTCCAAATGACTTTATTGTTGGTTATGGTTTGGATTACGATGGTTTTGGCAGAAATTTAAATGAAATTTACACTATAATAGAAGAATAGAAAATGTTGAACATTGTAATTTTTGGAGGACCAGGTTCTGGAAAAGGAACTCAAAGTGAAAAGATTATTGAAAAGTATGGTCTGGAACATATTTCGACAGGCGATGTGCTTCGTGCCGAAATAAAAAACAAAACTGAGTTGGGGAAAATTGCAGACAGCTACATTTCAAAAGGGCAATTGGTTCCCGATGAACTTATCATAGACATTTTAGCTTCAGTTTTTGACAAGAAAAAAGACTCCAAAGGAGTAATTTTCGACGGATTTCCACGCACTATTCCACAAGCTGAAGCATTGAAAAAAATGTTGTCAGAAAGAGGAACTTCTATAAATGCAGTTGTAGCATTGGAAGTTGCCGACGAAGAATTAGTGATACGTTTGCTCAATCGTGGAAAAATTTCTGGTCGGTCAGATGACAACAAAGAAACTATTCAGCAACGTTTGAACGTTTAACACTCACAAACCGCTCCGTTGATTGATTTCTACAAAAAAGAAAATCTCTACAACGGCATTGATGGAATGGGAACGATTGAAGAAATTTTCAATCGCATCGAAAACGTAATTGACAACATTTGATTACTACGAAAAAGTAAATTAAACTTCTTTCAGTATAGACGTTAGCAACGTCCAAAATCGTTGTGTCGATTTGATATTCAAACGCTCATTAGGCGAGTGTACGCCTTGCATTGTTGGTCCAAACGAAACCATATCCAAATGCGGATATTTTTCCAAAAATAATCCGCACTCTAATCCCGCATGGATAGCTCTAATTTTAGGGTCTTCACCAAAGAGATTTTGATAAACTTTAGCCGATGTTTTTACAATTTCAGACGAAGGATTTGGAGTCCAACCTGGATAACCAGCACTATGACTAACACCTGCTCCTCCAAGTAAAAAGACCGATTCTACGACATTTGCAATATCGAATTTTGATGATTCGATGGAACTTCGTTGACTTGTTGCAATCTCAATTTCGCCACATTTCATCTTTATTGACGCCAAATTGGTTGAGGTTTCGACCAAACCTTTCATTGTGTCGCTCATTCGAACGACTCCATGAGGACAAGCCATAAGCATGTTCAATAAATTTGTAGAGGAGTTTTTATCAATAAACTCTGCTTGAGCAACTTCTGATTCAAGCGTTATTTCCACATCGGGTTCGGTATGCTTTAGTTCGGTTTCCACATCGTAAATAAAAAGATTCAAATCCACTCTCAGTGGTTCTCGGTACGAAAAAGGAACTGCTGCCGTTACCGAAGCCTCTCGTGCAATAGCATTCCGAAGATTTCCACCGTCAATTTTAACAATACGCAAATCCGTCTTTTGGCTCGTTTGCCACAAGAAACGAGCTAGAATTTTATTAGCATTGCCACGTCCTTTGTCAATATCATCGCCAGAATGTCCACCTTTTAATCCTTTAACGTTCATATTGAAAAAGAACATTTTATCATCCGCATTTTCGCTCCGATAAGGCATTTTTGCTATCGTATCAAGCCCTCCTGCACAACCAATAAAAAACTCGCCATCCTCCTCTGAATCGAGATTTATAAGAATTTTTCCACTAAGCAAATCTGCATCCAAATTAAACGCACCCGTTAAACCTGTTTCCTCATCATAAGTAAACAAACACTCTAAATTTCCATGCTGAAGGTCGCTTGAAGCCAAGACCGCCAACATTGCCGCCATACCAATTCCGTTGTCTGCACCAAGAGTTGTTCCCTTTGCTCGAATCCACTCCCCATCAACGTAAGGTTTTATCGACTCTGTTTCAAAATCGTGTACCACATCGCTATTTTTTTCACAAACCATATCGATATGCGCTTGCAAAATCACAGTAGAAAGATGTTCAAAACCCTTTGTTGCTGGTTTACGTATCAAAATATTTCCCGTTTTATCCACTATGGTTTCTAACTGATTTTTTAAACCAAAATCAATTAAAAAAGCTCGTATCTTTTCTTCTTTTTTTGAAGGACGAGGAATTTTACAAATCTCATTGAAATAATAAAAAACCTCGCTCGGTTCCAACTCTGTAATCATAGAATTTTTCTCTTTTAGAATAAAAAAAGTTCGCATAAAAATACGAACTTTTTCTGTTGCATCTTTTTTCAATTATAGCATCGCATCGATTTTCGCTTTCAAATCGGCTTTTGTTGCTGCTCCAACTTTTTTATCCACAATTTCGCCATTTTTGATAAACAAAATAGTAGGGATATTGCGAATGCCGTACTTTTCTACAGCATCGTTGTTGTCATCAACGTTCACTTTTCCAATGAACACTTTTCCGCTATACTCTTCCGCCAATTCATCCACAATGGGAGCAACCATTCTACAAGGTCCACACCATTCTGCCCAAAAGTCCATTACTACAAGTAAATTATTATCAAGCACTTCCTGAAGATTTGCATCTGTAATTTGATTTGCCATATTCTTTTCTTTTATTTTTTTAACAACTACGCAAAGTTAAACAATAATATTAAAAAACAAAAGTCCCTAAAAATAAAATATCTATTATATCATCGCTTTCAATACAGCAATTTCTTCTGCCCAAAGTGCCTCATCGGGAGTTTCTAAGATGAGAGGAATATTTTCGAAACGAGAGTCTTTCATTATCATCTCAAACGTAGAATTTCCCAAAAAACCTTTCCCTAAACTATCGTGACGATCCACACGAGAAGCCAAATCTTTTTTTGCGTCATTCAGGTGCATTCCTTTGAGATAGCCAAAACCAATAATTTCGTCAAATTCAGCAAAAGTTTGTTCAAAAGCGACTTCGGTTCTCAAATCGTAACCTGCTGCAAAAGCATGACAAGTATCGATGCAAACTCCCACTCTACTTTTGTCTTCGACACGATCAATAATGTACTTTATCTGATAAAAACTTCGCCCCATATTAGTGCCTTGCCCCGCTGTATTCTCAATCACCGCCGTAACTCCTTGTGTTTTATCCAATGCCAAGTTAATCGATTCTGCAATTCGTTGCAAGCACTCTTCTTCCGAAATTTTGTTCAAATGACTTCCTGGATGAAAATTCAATCTATCAAGTCCAAGTTGCTGACAACGTTGCATTTCGTCGATAAAAGCCATACGCGACTTTTCGAGAGCCTCCTTTTCTGGACTACCCAAATTGATTAAATAACTATCGTGAGGAAGAATTTGTTGTGCTGAGAAACCAAACTCTTCGCAATACTGACGAAACAATGCTATTGATTTTTCACTCAAAGGAGCCGAAACCCACTGACGCTGATTCTTAGTAAACAAAGCAAACGCCGTTGCTCCTATTTTTTTTGCATTTATTGGAGCGTTTTCTACTCCACCCGATGCACTAACGTGTGCTCCTATGTACTTCATATTTTTTCAATTAAACAAACAGCGTAAGCCGCGATACCTTTTTCTTGTCCCACAAAACCAAGTTTCTCCGTAGTTGTTGCTTTTACGGTAACATCAGAAACATCTACTTGCAAGATACCTGACAAAGTTTGTTGCATAAGTTCTATGTAGTTTTTCAGTTTAGGACGTTCGGCACAAATTGTACAATCAATATTTCCAATTGAAAAACCATTTTCAATCAGCAAGTCACGAGTACGAGCTAAAAGAATTTTACTATCAATATCTTTATAAATCAAGTCATTATCGGGAAAATGATAACCAATATCACGCAAATTAGCAGCACCAAGAAGCGCATCGCAAATAGCATGAATCAGCACATCAGCATCGGAATGACCAAGCAGACCATGAGTATGAGGAACTTCAACTCCACCCAAAAACAAAGGACGCTGTTCTACCAATTTGTGCACGTCGTAACCAAAACCGACTTTAATTTTCATTTTTCAATAACTTGATTTTTGAATGGTCTATTTTTAATATTTTACTTATTTTTTCTTCTTTCGCTCATATCAACCAAATCCCTCAAACCATCAACATCAAAAGAGAGTCCAAAACGAAGTGTTTGATCTAACGGGCTTGTTTGTGCCAAAGCTAAAACATAACCTACATCCAACTGAAATGCAGTAAACTTAAAGCCTGCTCCAAAAGTAAAATATTTTCGATTTCCTTTCCATTTACTTTCGTTGGAGTAACCTGTACGAACAAAAAATTGGTTGTTGTACGAATATTCTAAACCTGCCGACCAATTAATTTCTCTCAACTCCTCCATAAACCCATCTTTTGCGGTTGTGTTTTTGGGGTTGTCATAAGCATCGGCAAATGAGTAGAAAATTCCGGCCATAGACGATCGATTGTATTTCTTTTTAGCAGCCTCATAAGATTCGTCATCCTCATAGTTACTTCTCTGTGGATAAGCAGGAACCAACAACTTGTTAATATCAAAACTCATTGAAAGTTTGTTGTAGGCATCAAAAGGAACTGTATAAGCAATACCTAAACGCATATTTGCAGGAAGAAAAATACCAGGAGTTTCTCCCTTATCATACGATATTTTTGTAGAAATATTTGAGATGTTCAAACCTACACCAAGAAGCGACTCTCCCGTTGGGATCATTAAAGGTATATGGGCATACATTGCAATATCAGCACCAAAAGCATGTCCAGGATAGTAATTCTCATCTTTGGCACTCAGATTAGAATAAATATAACGCATGGCTACCGCCATAGAAAAATGTTTCGATAGTTGTCGAGAATACGCCACATCTATAGAAAACTCATTAGGTTTTCCCGTTCCCATCGGATTGCCTTCATTATCAGTCAAATTTATTTCTCCCAACGAAAAATAACGCAACGACATACTCACCGCTTGAGGTCCAAGAAACTTGTAATAACCAGAAAGATAAACCAAATCAATATCTTTCACAATTTTACGCAACCATGGTGTGTAAGAAAGAGATGCACCAGCAACACTTTCGGCAAAAGCATACTTCGCTGGATTCCAATGCTGAGAGTTAATATCAGGAGAAGTTGCAACACCTACGTCACCCATACCTCCAGCACGCGCATCAGGAGAAATAAGAAGCGAAGGGACTCCTGTTGACAAAGGATTGTAATGATTTTTTACATCATTTGCATTTTGTGCAAATGAGATAAATCCAAAACTCAATAATAAACCTGTTATTCCTATTTTTTTCAGAATCATATATCTAATTGTTTTTTTCTTTTTCATCCTTTATAAAACGTATTTTTATTCTCTTTATTGTGATTTAACAATAATTTTTGCAGTATGGTATATAGGATCTCCATCCTCTATAGCAACAGACATTCTCAAAACATAAATTCCCGCACCTACACGTTTTCCATTCTCATCTTTTAGGTTCCAAGCGATTGGTTCGGTGCGTTGCCCCGAAGAAAAAGGTTGCTTCGCCGACGTCCAAATCTTCATTCCTCTAAAATCGTAAACTGCTGCTTCGCAACTCAACACCTCTTCTGGTCGGTCGTGTTCGTACACAAAGTAGACAATATCCGAAGTAGGATTTGGATAGCACCTAATGCTGTAAAGCACTGGAGTAAGCCCCTCTTCTACTTCAAAAAACACATCTATGGTACTCGAATTATTTTGCAAATCCCAAACACGGAAAAAGATAGAGTGCGTCCCATTCGCAAGGTCAGAAAGTTTGTAACGAATATTTCCTTTCTTATAATTTCCAAATTCCGATTCATAATAATCGTTCAAAACAACTTCTTGTTTCGGATCGCCATCAATGCGCATCACAATATCGTGACCAATTCCACTTCCTACAATGTTTATTCCACTTTCATCTTCAACCGTCACATACATCAACGGACTTGCATTGACCTTGTCGCCAGAACGGAACAAAGGAGTATTGAGATATAAATCTATTTCAGGTCCGTAGTTTTCTACAACATAACTATCCGATTCTCCACCAACGATAAAATTTTCGTAATGTCCAACAGCTTCTTCTTCAGTCTCCTCGTTTTGGGCATAATAAAGAATCCGACCATTTCCGTAACTATAACGAATATCTTTTGGCACCCGAAAAACAACCTCAAACAAACCACTTTCAACCTTTGCCTTTCCTAAATAAATTTGGTTGGGATAGTCGGAATAAACAAATGGTTCTGTTGTCTGACCAAGAGTTTTCACCATATCTGCTTTGTCAAAAACAAGAACATGTACATACCCATTAAAATCGGTGGCGACATCGCCATTCTCGTCCACCACCCTTCCTCCAAAACAAACCTCCTGCAACGCGCCAATAGTATCGTTACTCGTTACCGCCTTTCCATTTATAGTGGTTGTTTCTACCCGATATTCGTCAAACGTGTGCAACTTCAGAGCAGGGTCTCCAAAAAGAAAAAACGAACGCTTGTTTACCTGACCAGTAAGCTCGTTTTTAGCATTCATCACCATTTCCCCAACCGACAAATGTTCTCCATTTTGTTTCTTCCCAAACTGATTGATAAAAGCAACATTCAGTCTATGATTCTGCGAAGAATATGCCGTTCTGGCCGATGAGAAAACCATCACTGCACCACCATTAGGATTAGTAAGAAGCATTTCGCCACCCGATTGTGCAGTAGCATCGAAACGTGAAAAATTACACGTCAGCGTTACGAAAAGTGGCAAACATTTGTTATTCAACGCTTGGATATCCTTTTGCGTCAAAATATTTTCCGAAGACCAATTAAGCGTACCTCCATGACCAACATAGTTGACAAAAAGCACCCCCGACTGCAACAACTTCATAAAAGCCTCTTTTGCCATAGGAGCGGTAGAACTATTCGAAGTTACAACCTTCTGAAAAGCATCAATATAAATTTTCTTTACCAAATAGTCAGGATTTTGTGTTGCAAAATTCGATGCAACAATATCAGCATTGGAAATATGCGAATTTTCATCGCCATCGTCGGCCAAAAAGAGAACTTTGGTTTTCCAATTGTGTTTTTCGTTATCCTCTAAATGAGCTATGGTTTTATCCACAAGTACCTTGGCTTCATCAAGCGTTTGCACAGGAAACCTCCCAACAGCAAGATCCATTCCATCTCCCGTAACATCACCGCCGTCATTATCATCAAGAAGCGCAAAATAGTCATCGGAAGAAAACGAGTGATTTTCTGAAACGGAATTTTCTGACTGATAAGTCAGTAATTTTCTGTTAGCATCTGCTCCTTTTAGAATACCTCTATTGTCGTAGTGTCCATCACCAAAGAGAAGCAAAAAACGAGGACGATCCTCTTCCGTTTCTGCTCTATCATAAAACATTTTTACAAAAAGACGATAAGCCGTAGCATCGGGCGTTCCCGATGAAAATTCGTTGTAAACACACTCCGACGAAGCCACATTTACCCTCAATCCCGAATAACTCCGATGAGCCGCAGCCAAACGCTCTGCTTCGTTCTTAAAATCTGGGTGATAGATAATTACCATATCACACTGCCCCATGGCGTGCAGATTCTGATTAACCACCTCACCCACAATTTCGGGAGAAGGATAAGTCCCCTTCACATCAAGTGCTACATACTCCTGAAGAGGACGATTCAAACCTTTGAAGTTAAGCGCAGAACCACTAAGAGAGGTTTTCACCAACTTTGTATTGGAACGATTGGTAATATTCCAAACCTTGATATTTTCCGAAGCATTCGTTAAACAGTAACCCCGAGTAAAAGTCCCATCATAATCGTTCGACTCTAGTGGAAAACGGAAAAACAATGCCGAACCCGACATTTGCAATTTCCGTTGCACGTTGAGTTCAATAAAATTCAAATAACCTACCGATGCCGCACGAGGTTTTGAATAAATAAGTTCTACATTAAACGCATCGGTAGCCGATGGTGTAAAGGTAAATTTCTTCTCGCTACTTTCGGCTGCAACATAATTCGATTCGTTGTGAGGCAAACTTTGTTCGCCTATTTGCCGACCATTTATTTTGGTAGTAAATATACTCTCCACTTCTGGCGAATTTGCCACTACTGACACTTTGGCTGTGGCCAACGATGACAAGGTGTTGGGCAACGAAAAATGGAACATATAACTGTTTTGCGAACTGAACTTTTCGCCATAAAACTCTCTACCCGACTCCAGCAAATGCACCAAATCTTTTTCGTAAAGAGCTCGGTCGTAAAAAAAGTCGCGCACCTCATCGCTTCGGTGAGGAATCGCCTCATCGAGTTGCTCCGCCTCAATGCTTTTGGCTTTTCCCTCAGTAGTGGTTACAAAATAATAACCCTCGTTGGAATAGACGTTGGTGGTGTGCTCAAAAAGTCGCTCCTTTTGATTATACTCCCAACTTACCACACCTTGAGCATAGAACAACACATAGTCTTTTTCTCGCCAAATGGCCACTTCTGGCAAGTCGTCGTAAGAGTTTTGAGAAATGGTCTCTTTGAGCATTGCTCCGCCGAAACCAAAAATGCGCACATTGCTTGGCGTAGCACCCATTTTTGCCAAATCTGCAGTTGTGAGTTTGTAGATGCCCGAAGTGGTGACTTTTATTTTCCACCACTTGCCTTGCTTGAGTGCCGAAGTGGTGACAACCTCACGCTGAGGTGCTGCCCAAGTCTCACCGAGCAACGCCACAAAAAACAATATGACCACATATTTCAGTTTCACTTCTTTTTCGTCTATTTTACTCTGAACGAAAACATTTTTTCTGTTCCAATATAACCTTCGAGCAAATCGTTGATTTCCACCCGACCCACTCCCGAAGGTGTTCCTGTAAAAATCAAGTCACCGATTTTCAGTGTAAAAAACCGACTAACATATGACACAATTTCATCAAATCCAAAAAGCATTTGTGAAGAGTTTCCGCTCTGCACCGTTGTTCCGTTTCGCTCCAAATAGAACGATATATCGTTTAAGTTAGCAAACGAGGAAACGGGCAAAAAATCGCCTACTGCTGCCGAATTGTCAAAAGCCTTGCACACCTCCCAAGGCAAACCTGCCGCTTTTTGTTTCCGCTGCAAATCGCGTGCCGTAAAGTCAATGCCGAGCCCAATAGCATCGTAGTAGCGATGAGCAAAGCGAGGCGCAATATTTTTGCCCAACCGATTGATGCGAAGCACCAACTCCGTTTCATACTCTATTTCGCTCGAAAAATCGGGGATGAAAAACGGCTTACCTTGACGGAGTAGCGAAGAATCGGGTTTAAGAAAAACCACCGGCTCCGACGGAGTTTCGGCCGAGAGTTCCAAATTATGCTGAGGATAGTTCCACCCTATGGCTAAAATTTTCATCTTACCTTCTTTTTTACAGAGAGCAAAGATAAGATTTTTTCCGTAGAACTGTGACATACAACAACACTCTACACTCTTTACTTGTTAAAGAGTTGGGAGATAACCACCAACAACAAATTACAAGTTGGAGAGTTAATAAATGTCGCCAACGGAACTGAAGATGGTGTAAAAAAACTCCTTAATAAATTTAAGGAGCTTAATATGTCAAAGCAAGAAAAAGACAACATCTTCTTTTTATTTTACCAAGCCAAATATTTTCTTCAAATTATGGTGTTTTTTATAGAAATTTATCCTCAAATTCACATTTTTAGCGAATTTAGAAGTAAAAAACGTGCAAAAACTACAAATAAAGATACAATTGCTATCAAAAGAAAAAGAGGTCGATAGCTCGGACCAATTATAGGTCTCGGTTTAGTTTAATCCCATATTAAATATCTATAACCTAAACTAAACCTTAATGCAAGAATGTGCAAAAATCTGCGTTAAAAAGTGTAAACGTGCAAAGAACTGGAAAATCGATTTTGCAGATGTTTGCATTTTCTATTTTTGACGGCAACTTCATTTGCAGATTTTTGTATATTTTCCGTCCCTCCTCCGTCCCTCCGCATAATATCTTTCCCCCGTAATTAGAGAAATATGAGCTGATTATCAATAACTTATATTTGTAGATAGTAACTTCTGCATCGGGAAGTGATTTGTTACAGGCTTATTATTTCCTCTTTTGTAAGATTATGTTCAAATACTGTTTCTACTTTATCAAAATCAATTGCCATATCCTCCTCCTTTATTTAATGTCTCTTTTATATTTATAGTGCTGTTCTTCTTTTGCAGAGATACTGATTTATCAGTAAATCAACATCCGTTTCCAATAACAATCTATCTTAATGGTTCTAATTTATTCAATTGCTTAAAGTTTTTAGCGTCATTCCACATATCTAACAACTGTTTTTCGTGTAAATCTATCCAATTAACACAACAAAAATAATGTTATTTTTGTATTAAAAAAAGTGACATTTTGTCTGCATTTGTGTCATTTGTTGGTCAAAAATGGTTTTAGCATAGAAATAAATTCATTTTTAATACTTATTTCTTTTGTGGCATATCATTTGATAAAACAAAAGAGAGTAAAAAAACTTTTTTTGAAATAATCTAAAAAATATACAATTATGGGAAAAATTATTGGAATTGACTTAGGCACCACAAACTCGTGTGTAGCCGTAATGGAAGGCAACGAACCTGTTGTAATCTCCAACAGTGAAGGAAAACGTACAACACCTTCGGTGATAGGTTTTGTAGATGGTGGCGAACGTAAAGTAGGTGATCCTGCTAAACGTCAGGCTATTACTAATCCACAGAAAACCGTTTTTTCAATCAAACGTTTTATGGGTGAAACTTACGACCGTTTGTCGAGCGAAGTTGGTCGTGTTCCTTACAAAGTAGTAAAAGGCGATAACAACACCCCTCGTGTTGATATTGATGGTCGTCTTTATACACCACAAGAAATTTCGGCAATCATTCTTCAAAAAATGAAAAAAACTGCCGAAGATTATCTTGGAACTGAGGTAACTGAAGCTGTAATTACGGTTCCTGCTTACTTCAACGATTCGCAACGTCAAGCAACAAAAGAAGCTGGAGAAATTGCTGGTCTTACTGTTCGTCGTATTGTGAACGAACCAACAGCAGCCGCTCTTGCTTATGGTTTGGACAAAACCAATAAGGATATGAAAATCGTGGTATTTGACTGCGGTGGTGGTACTCACGACGTGTCGGTGCTTGAACTTGGCGATGGCGTTTTTGAAGTAAAATCGACCGATGGCGACACTCACCTTGGAGGTGACGACTTTGACCAAAAAATCATCGATTGGTTGGTTCAAGAGTTCAAAGATGAAAACAGTGGCATTGACTTGAGCAAAGACCCAATGGCACTTCAACGTTTGAAAGAGGCCGCTGAAAAAGCAAAAATAGAACTTTCGAACACTTCTACTACTGAAATCAACTTGCCTTACATTATGCCTGTTGATGGAATGCCACGTCACTTGGTGCGCACGCTTACTCGTGCTAAATTCGAACAATTGGTCGATGATTTGGTACAACGCACTATTGCTCCATGTCGCAAGGCATTGGAAAATGCAGGTTTGAGCGTTGGAGAAATTGACGAAGTAATACTTGTTGGTGGTTCTACACGTATTCCTGCTATTCAGGCAGCGGTAGAAAAATTCTTTGGCAAAGCACCTTCGAAAGGTGTAAATCCTGACGAAGTGGTAGCCGTAGGAGCTGCTATTCAAGGTGGTGTTTTGACAGGAGAAGTTAAAGATGTACTTTTGCTCGACGTAACACCTCTTTCGTTAGGTATCGAAACTCTTGGTGGTGTAATGACTCGTTTGATTGAATCGAATACGACCATTCCAACCAAGAAGAGCGAAACGTTCTCTACAGCAGCCGACAATCAACCTTCGGTAGAAATTCACGTATTGCAGGGCGAACGTCCAATGGCTGCTCAAAACAAAACTATCGGACGTTTCCATCTCGATGGTATACCTGCTGCTCCACGTGGAGTTCCTCAAATTGAAGTAACGTTTGATATTGATGCAAATGGTATTTTGAAAGTTTCGGCAAAAGACAAAGCAACAGGTAAAGAACAATCGATACGTATTGAAGCTTCGTCTGGTCTTTCTGATGAAGAAATCAAACGTATGAAAGCTGAAGCTGAAGCTAATGCAGAAGCTGATAAGAAAGAAAAAGAACGTATCGATAAGTTGAACCAAGCAGATAGTATGATTTTCCAAACTGAAAAACAACTAAACGAACTTGGCGACAAGCTTCCTGCTGACAAAAAAGCTCCTATCGAAGCTGCTCTTGGCAAACTTAAAGATGCTCACAAAGCTCAAGATATTGCAGCTATCGACACAGCAATGAACGAATTGAATACAGCATTCCATGCTGCAAGTCAGGACATGTATAACGCAGCGCAACAACAAGGAGGTGCAGCACAAGATCCTAATGCTGGTGCAGGAAATAGCGGAAGCAACAATGACAACGTTCAAGATGCAGATTTTGAAGAAGTAAAATAAGATAAATAAACAACCGTTTATCAAAAACAACCAAATGGGTGTGGCACAATGTGTTACACCCATTTTTGTTGATTAATATTGTTCGTTATTTGTGCTTATATATGGGATTTTTATTGTATATATTGCAACATATTTGTAACGCGACTTAATTAGCGATAAGGTACAACTTATCTCAACGCACTATTTGAGAAAATACAAAACCTACTTTTCTAGGGATCTTATTCAGGTAACAAAGTAAAATTTTTTTTAAAAAAATAGCAAATCAAGAGATAAGGCAGAGAAATATTTAAAATCCCTGCCTTATCTCTTGAAAACAATGCAATAAGATTTATTTAACAATAACTTTTTTTGTTTTTCCGTCCAATAAGACTGAATATATTCCAGTATTTAGTTTTATTTGAGTATTACTTTCAATAAAGGACTCAAAAACAATTTGTCCTAGCATATTTACTATTTTAACAGTACCTTTATAACCATTAATAAAAACTACGCCATTTGATGTATATATATTTTTAACATTATGTACAAAGTCTATTCCAGATAAAATACCGAAACGAGCCTCATAAATACGATTAGTTATGGCCTCTGTTGTGTATTCAGCTAC
>JAGCAG010000085.1 GCA_017652785.1 Paludibacteraceae bacterium
AGAAATAAGAAAAGTTATGCCTCAAACATCAGTTAGAGGGCAACAAATGCCTTCGTCTCCTATAAGAAAACTTACGCCACTTGCCGATAAGGCAAAACAAAAAGGAATAAAAGTTTACCATTTGAACATTGGTCAGCCCGATTTGGCTACCCCGAAAGTTGCGCTTGATACTCTAAAAAGTATTGATCGTTCGGTGTTGGAGTACAGCCCGAGTCAGGGTTTTTTGTCTTTGCGCAAAAAAATGGTTTCTTACTACAAAAAGTTTAATATCAATGTCGAAGCTGACGATATAATAATAACCACAGGTGGCTCTGAAGCGGTGAATTTTGCTTTTATGAGTTGCCTTGATCAAGGAGATGAAATTATTGTTCCCGAACCTGCTTATGCCAATTATACTGCATTTGCTTTGGGCGCAGGAGTTAATGTGAGACCTTTGGTTTCTACCATAGAAAGCGGTTTTGCTCTCCCTCCAATTGCCGAGTTTGAAAAGTTGATTACTCCAAAAACAAAAGGAATTTTGATTTGTAACCCAAATAATCCAACGGGGTATCTTTATTCAAAAGAGGAGATGATACAGTTGAGAAATTTGGTGAAGAAGTATGATTTATTCCTTTTTTCTGATGAGGTTTATCGTGAGTTTTGCTACACGGACGAACACTATATTTCAGCACTTTCTTTGGAAGGAATTGAAGAGAATGTTATTCTAATCGATTCTTTCTCAAAACGTTATAGTGAATGTGGAATTAGACTTGGAGCATTGGTTTGTCGAAATAAAAAAGTATGCGAAAACGTAATGAAGTATTGTCAGGCTCGTTTGAGTCCTCCTCTTATTGGTCAGCTCATTGCCGAAGCATCGCTTGATGCTCCCGAAGATTATTTGCAAAATACTTACGAAGAGTACCTTGAGCGTCGTAATTTTTTGATAGAAGGATTGAATAAAATTCCTGGCGTTTATACTCCAATGCCAATGGGTGCTTTTTATACAATGGCAAAACTTCCAATAGACGATTGCGATAAATTTTGTCGTTGGTTGTTGAATGATTTTTCTTATGAAAATCAAACAGTTATGGTTGCTCCTGCAAGTGGTTTTTACACCTCTCAGGCTCTTGGAAAAAACGAGGCTCGCATTGCTTATGTGCTGAAAAAAGAGGAACTACAAAAGGCTCTTTTAGTGCTTGAAAAAGCATTGGAACAATATCCGGGAAGAACCGAATAAAAAAGCATCATTTTTAATGAAATTCGAATATTTTATTGCAAAGCGTTTCTACTACGACAATGGTAGAAATAAGCAGATGTCTCGTCCAGCAGTGAAGATTGCTGTTGTGGGGATTGCTGTAGGTTTGGCAATAATGATCTTGGCCGTTTCTGTTATTTTGGGTTTCAAGCGTGAAATTAGAGAAAAGGTAATTGGATTTGGTTCTCATATTCAGATTTCGAATTTTGATAGCAATGGTACTTATGAAACTTACCCTATAGAAGTGAATAAAAAATTTATTTCCGATATTGCTGTAATTGACCAAGTTAAACATGTTCAGCAGATAATAACAAAACCTGCTATTATCAAAACCGAAAAAGATTTTCAAGGCATTGTAATAAAGGGGGTAGGATGTGATTTTGATTGGGATTTTTTTAAGAAAAATTTGGTAAAAGGGGAGTGTATTTCTCTTTCTGATAGTGTTGTTTCGAAAGGAGTTGTTATTTCAGAAAGTCTTGCAAAAACTCTTTGTTTAGACATTGGCGACGATTTTTTGTGTTATTTTCTCCAAGAGCAAATCCGAGCAAGAAAGTTTGTTGTTAGTGGTATTTTTAATACAAATATTTCGGAATACGACAAACTTTTTATCCTTGCCGATATGCGACATTTACAGAAATTGAATAAGTGGAAAGAGAATCAGATTAGTTCGCTTGAGGTTCTGGTGGAGGATTTTGAAAGTATTGATGATGTGCAATTTTTTATTTTTTCCAAAATTGCTAATCGGTTCGATGAGAGTGGTTCAACTTATCAGATTCGGAGTATTCAGCAACTTTCGCCTCATATTTTTGGTTGGCTTGATATGCTCGATCTCAATGCTTGGGTAATACTCGTTTTGATGCTTGCTGTGGCAGGTTTTAACATTATTTCTGGATTGCTGATTTTGATATTAGAAAAAACTTCGACCATAGGTTTGCTGAAAGCTGTTGGTGCAGAAAATTGGTCTATTCGTAGAATTTTTATTTTTCAGTCGGTTTTTCTTATTGGAAAAGGAATGTTTTGGGGAAATGTAATTGGTGTTGGAATTTGTTTGCTTCAATATTTTACACACTTTGTTCCTCTCGATCCTTCGGCCTATTATGTGAGTACAGTTCCTATTTCGTTGGATGTGTTTGCTTGGATTTTGTTGAACGTTTCGACGGCTATTATTGCATTTCTAATGCTTATTGTTCCTTCGGTTGTTATTTCTAAAATTTCTCCTGCTCAAACAATTCGATTTGAATAAAAAACAAAGTAAGAAAAAGGACTTCTATTTTTTTATTTTGTCAAAAAAACGGACTATCTTTGTCACTTTATGTTAAAGCTTTAAATATATTTTTTTGTTATGAAATTTATTGTATCAAGCACATCGTTGTTGAGCCATTTACAATCAATTAGTCGTGTGATTGGCTCAAAGAGTACAATGCCTATTTTGGATAATTTTTTGTTCAAAGTAGAAGATGGAAAACTTACGGTAACGGCTTCGGATTTGGAGACAACATTGGTTACTTCTCTTGATCTTGAACAAACAGAAGGAGAAGGATTAATTGCAATATCAGCAAAAATGTTGTTGGATATTTTGAAAGAATTTTCGGAGCAACCTCTTACGTTTTCAATCAACGAAAAAACATTGGAGGTTTCGTTGAAATCAAGTTTAGGCGTTTATAATTTGGTTGGACAATCGGGAAGCGAATATCCTTTATTGCCAGAACTTGAAGAAGAAAGTAATACTTTCTCTATAGAATCAAGTCAATTGGCAAACGGAATAAATAAAACAATTTTTGCTACGGCAACCGACGATTTGCGTCCTACAATGACGGGAATTTTATTCGATATCAAAAATGAAAGTTTGATTTTTGTGGCAACCGATGCTCATCGTTTGGTTCGTTTTATGAATAAAACTGTGAAAAGCGACAAGGAATTGAGTTTTATTCTTCCGCAAAAACCTGCGAATATTTTGAAAGGAATTTTGGCAAAAGAAAATTGCGTGGTAAAAGTTGATTTTGATGAAAAAAATATTGTGTTTACACTTTCGAATTACAAAATGGTTTGCCGTCAAATCGAAGGACGTTTCCCTGCGTACGACAAAGTAATTCCTCAAAATAATACCATCAAGGCAGTTATAGATAAAAGTTCGTTTGTAAATTCTTTGAAACGTGTTTCGATTTTCTCGAATCAAGGAAATAATCAGATTAAACTTAATTTGAACGACAATGAATTAACCATTTCGGCACAAGATATTGATTTTTCAACTTCTGCTGAAGAAAAAATTTCTTGTCAATATAGTGAAGAAGCTTTTTGTATAGGCTTTAAATCTCCTTTCTTAATTGAGATGGTTAACAGTATTGATTCGTCTGAAGTGGTAATGGAATTTTCTGATAAATCGCGTCCAGGGCTTATTATTCCGCTTGATCAGGAAGAAAATGAAGATGTGTTGATGCTTTTGATGCCGATGCTTTTGAATGATTAAATAGTAGAAAATCGTGCAACTTAATTTGAAAAATCCACTTGTTTTTTTTGATTTGGAAACTACGGGAACGAACGTAGCAACGGATCGAATAGTAGAGATTTCGTATCTCAAAGTGATGCCAAATGGCGAAGAACGATCAAAAACTTATCGTGTGAATCCAGAAATGCACATTCCAGAGTCGGCTTCGGAAGTTCATGGAATAAAAGACGAGGATGTCGCCGATTGTCCTACGTTCAGAGAAATAGGTAAACTCATTGCCGAAGAATTGAAAGGTTGTGATTTAGCTGGTTATAACTCGAATAGATTTGATATCCCTTTGCTTGCAGAAGAGTTTTTGCGTGCAGACATCAATCTCGATTTATCAAAACGTAAGTTTATTGATGTGATGGTTATTTATCAAAAAATGGAGCAACGTACACTTTCTGCTGCATATAAGTTTTATTGCAACAAGGATTTGGAAAATGCGCATTCTGCCGATGCTGATACGCGTGCAACTTATGAGGTGCTGAAAGCACAATTAGATTATTATCCTCAACTTGAAAATGACGTAGAAGCTCTTTCTAAAATGGTTCATAATAAAAATGCCGATTTTGCAGGACGAATTGTTTTCAATGAGAAAGGCGAAGAGGTTTTTAATTTTGGCAAGTATAAGGGTCAACTTGTTGCAGAAGTTCTTAGAAGGGACACTGGCTACTATGGTTGGATAATGAATAGTGATTTTACTCTTAATACAAAACAAGTATTAACAAACATAAAACTTAGAGAAAAATGCTGAAACATATTGTAATGTGGAAATTGAAGGAAGTGGCAAATGGAAAAACCAAAAAAGAAAATGCACTTCTTTTGAAAGAAAAATTAGAAAGTTTGGTGGGAGAAATAGCAGAACTTCGTTCGCTTGAAGTTGGTGTCAATGATATTGAATCAGATGCTTCTTACGACGTTGTTCTTACTACAACTTTCGATTGTGAGGCGGATTTGAAGTCATACGCAGTAAATCCTAAGCATGTGCTTGTGGGCGAATTTTGTGGTTCTATACGAGAGTCAAGAGTAGTGGTGGATTATTTTTTTTAAGAGAAATAAAGTTTTACATCAATTGAAAAAAATAACTGAAATTGTTAAAGTCTAAAGAAAAACAGTTTCAGTTTTTTTTATCGTGTTATTGTGCTTGTTGCTTTGCGATTTTTTTTTAATTTTGAAAATTGTCAAGCGAGAAATAGAAATAAATATAATAAAATGAAACATAGTAAATTACAAATGGAGAGAGCCGCCAACAACATTAGAATTTTTGTTGCATCAATGGTGGAAAAAGCAAAGTCAGGACATCCAGGAGGAGCAATGGGAGGTGCAGATTTCGCAAACGTACTTTATTCGGAGTTCTTGGAATACGATCCTAACAATCCACAATGGCGCTTTCGTGACCGTTTCTTTTTAGATCCTGGTCATATGTCTCCAATGCTTTATAGCGTTTTGGCATTGTCGGGGAAATATTCGATGGAAGATTTGAAATCTTTCCGTCAATGGGGAAGTGTTACTCCTGGACATCCCGAAGTTGATGTGAATAGAGGGGTGGAAAACACTTCTGGCCCTCTTGGTCAAGGTCATACTATGGCTGTTGGTGCTGCTATTGCGGAACGCTTTATTGCTGCAAAGTTTGGAGAATGGACTGCGCACAAAACTTACGCTTTTATTTCTGATGGTGGTATTCAAGAAGAAATTTCGCAAGGAGCTGGTCGTTTGGCAGGATACTTTGGGTTGAGTAATTTAATTATGTTCTATGATGCTAACAATGTGCAACTTTCTACCAAAGTGGACGAGGTAACTGCCGAAGACACTGCGAAGAAATACGAAGCGTGGGGTTGGCGAGTGATGCAAATTGACGGAAATGATGCTGATCAAATTCGTGCAGCACTTCTCGATGCAAAAAACGAAAAACAAAAACCAACACTTATCATTGGTAAAACAGTAATGGGCAAAGGTTTGCTCGATGCCGAAGGCCAAAGTTTTGAAAACAAGATTTCTACTCATGGGCAACCTATTTCTGCCGCGGGAGCAAGTCTTGAAAAAACTGTTGAAAACCTAGGAGGAGATCCTCAAAATCCGTTTGTTGTTTTTGAGGAAACAAAACAAATATATGCTCAACGTGCTGAAGAGTTGAAGGAGATTGTTGCTCAAAAACAAGAACAAGAAAAACGTTGGAGAGCAGAAAATCCTGAATTGGCAGAGAAGTTGGATTCGTTCTTCTCTGGCGTTCCTCAAATAGATTTTTCGGCAATTGTTCAAAAAGATAACCAAGCAACGCGAGTGGCTTCTGCAACTGTTTTGAGTGTTTTTGCTGAGAAAATTGAAAACATGATGGTTTCTTCTGCCGACTTATCAAATTCGGACAAAACCGATGGTTTTATGAAGGGTGGAAGTGGCGTTTTCTCAAAAGAAAACTACGCCGGACGTTTTATCAACGCTGGTGTGAGCGAACTTACAATGGCATCGGTGATGAATGGTATTGCGTTGCACGGAGGTATAATTCCTGTTTGCGGAACTTTCTTTGTATTCTCCGATTATATGAAACCTGCTATTCGTATGGCAGCTTTGATGCGTCTTCCAGTGAAGTATGTTTGGACTCACGATGCTTTCCGCGTTGGTGAAGATGGTCCAACGCATCAACCTGTGGAACAAGAATTGCAAATTCGCCTGATGGAACGTCTGAAAAATCACGATGGCAAAAACAGTATGTTAGTTCTTCGTCCTGCCGATGTCAATGAAACAACCGTGGCTTGGCAATTGGCTTTGGAAAACACAGCTACTCCTACGGGATTGATTTTGACTCGTCAGAACATCAGTACGATAATGGATTACGAACAAGCGAAAGGTGCTAAAAAAGGTGCTTATGTGTTGAAGTCGGAAGAAAACCCCGATGTAGTACTTTTGGCAAATGGTTCGGAGGTTTCTGCTTTGATGGAGGTTTCTGTTTTGCTAAAAGAAAAAGGTATCAAAGCAAGTGTAGTTTCTGCTCCTTCCGAAGGATTGTTCCTCTCGCAATCGAACGAATATCGTCAAAGTGTTATTCCAAACGGTATTCCTGTTTTTGGTTTGACGGCAGGTTTGAGTACTACGCTTTCTGAATTGGTTGGACCTAACGGTGTGGTTTATGGTTTAGATCATTTCGGTTATTCGGCACCATTTAAGGTGTTGGACGAAAAATTTGGGTTTACGCCAGAGAATATATTTAATCAGGTTGTTGAATTTTTGAAATAAAAAAAGAACAAAAGAGTTTTCTTACTTAAAAAAAAGAGAAGCGTTATTTTTATTGAAGTAACGCTTCTTTTTGTAAAAAAAACTATTCATTTATGGATCCATTGGCACTTATTCAAAAATATTACGATGTGGAGTCGCCTTTGTACGAAACGCTTGTTACTCATAGCCGTCAGGTTAGCGATAAAGCCATCAGCATTGCTCGAAATAATCCGCATTTGGACATCGATTTGCAGTTTGTGCAAGAGGCTGCGATGTTGCACGATATCGGAATTTTTCAAACCAACGCACCCCGAATTTTTTGTAATGGAAAGTTTCCTTATATTGCTCATGGTTATTTGGGAGCAGATATTTTGCGTGCCGAAGGTTTCGAAAAACACGCTTTGGTTTGTGAGCGACATACGGGAACGGGATTGAGCCTAAAACAGATAGAGAGAAATACTTTGCCTATTCCTCACCGCGATATGCAACCTGTTAGCATAGAGGAACAACTTATTTGTTTTGCCGATAAATTTTATTCAAAAACTCATCTCGACGGAGAACTTCCTATCGAAAAAATCCGAGCAAAAATGCTCCGATTTGGCGAAGATTCCTTGGCAAAATTTGATTATTGGATGACGTTTTTCAACGTGTAAAATACACACTTTTTGCCCGTACTAATTTAATGGTAGAGAAAAAGACATCGACTAGTCGATGTCTTTTCCCTTAATAAACGTTTAATAAAAAAAACTATGAAAACTTTTACACTACAAAAGTAGAACTTTTCTTCTTAACAAAAATCTTAAAATATTATAAAAAAACATTTCTTTCAATTCTTAGAATTCACTAGTAAAGTGGAAACGAATATCCTCAAAGTCCTGTTGTGCCATTTGCAGAATATAAGCCGAATCGGCCATAAAAACATCTCTGTCTTCACGGTCTTTTGCCATATATTGCACTTTTCGTTTTTTGAAAAGTTCAAGTTTTTCTTTGTTGTCGCTTTCTACCCAACAAGCTTTGTAGAGCGAAATGGGCTCAAAGCGACATTGCGCCCCATATTCGTGCAAAAGCCGATACTGAATCACCTCAAACTGAAGTTGCCCAACGGTTCCTATTATTTTTCGTCCGTTGTATTGGCTAACAAAAAGTTGAGCAACGCCTTCGTCCATTAGTTGTGCAATGCCTTTTTCCAATTGTTTGGTTTTCATTGGGTCGGCATTTTCTATGTAGCGAAACATTTCGGGCGAAAAACTTGGTAGCCCTTTGAAATGAATCTGCTCACCAGCAGTGAGTGTATCGCCTATTTTGAATGTGCCGTTGTCGGGTAACCCAATGATGTCACCAGCAAAAGCCTCGTCAACAGTCTCTTTCTTTTGTGCCATAAACGCTGTCGGGCTGCTGAAGCGGAACATTTTCCCATGACGAATGTGTTTGTAGTTTTCGTTACGTTCGAATCGTCCAGAGCAGATTTTTACAAATGCAATACAACTGCGATGGTTGGGGTCCATATTGGCGTGAATCTTGAACACAAACCCCGAAAATGCTTGTTCGTAAGGATCCACTTTTCGCTCTTGCGCTTCGATGGGTTGAGGCGAAGGTGCAATCTTTATGAAACAATCGAGCAATTCTTTTACTCCAAAGTTATTCAGCGCACTGCCAAAAAAAACTGGAGCAACGTCGCCAGACAGATAATCGTTTGTGTTAAATTCAGAGTAAACTCCATCAATGAGTTCCAAGTCTTCGCGAATTTTTCTTGCATCGGTCTCTCCTACGTAATTTTCAAGTTCAGGATTGTTGATGTCGGTAAACTCAATCGATTCGGAAATGGTTTGTTTGTTAGGAGTGTAAAGGTCAAGTTTTTGTTCAAAAATATTATAAACACCTTTAAATTTAGCTCCTTGATTGATTGGGAAACTTAATGGACGGACACTAATTTGTAGTTCGGCTTCTAATTCGTCGAGCAAATCAAAAGGGTCTTTCCCTTCTCGGTCCATTTTGTTGATAAAAACAATAACGGGCGTTTTTCGCATTCGGCAAACGTTCATCAGTTTCCGAGTTTGAGTTTCAACTCCTTTTGCCGAATCGACTACGATGATTACGCTATCAACAGCTGTAAGAGTGCGATATGTGTCTTCTGCAAAATCTTGGTGACCAGGAGTATCAAGAATGTTTATCTTGATGCCTTGATATTCAAAGCCCATTACTGAGGTTGCAACAGAAATACCACGTTGTTTTTCTATCTCCATCCAATCGGATGTGGCTGTTTTTTTTATCTTATTCGATTTTACGGCACCAGCTACATGAATTGCACCTCCAAAAAGCAAAAGTTTTTCAGTTAAGGTGGTTTTTCCTGCATCAGGATGCGAAATGATAGCAAATGTTCTTCGGCGTTGTATTTCTTGTTCTAAAGTCATAAAAATTCCCCTTCTCTTTTTTTTAAGATGCAAAGATAGTGAAAAAGTGGGTTGTAGGAAGCCTAAAAAGGGTAAGCAATAGTGAACTTTTTAGCAATAAAGAAGTGAATACAATGAAGTGAAAAAAATATGTTATTTTTGTTGCTCTAAAAAACAATTGTAGAAATGAAAAAACTTTTTTTATCGTTTGTTGCCGTATTGATGTTGGTTTCGGTTTCGGCACAAGATTCTCTTCGTTTGTTTAAGAAAGATGGTACAGTGTACTCTTTTGCTTTGGTAGATGTGGATAGTATAAAGTTCGTGAAGAAAGCTCCAGTTGTTAAAGTCAATTCTATTTCGCTTAATAGAACGGCAATTGGACTTTTGCAAGGTTATGATTATACACTTTTAGCCGATGTAGATTATGAAGAAACTGCTCCTACTGTAAAATGGCAGAGTTCGGATTCTTCCATTGCGTCTGTAGATGTCAATGGTCGTGTTTCGCCTTTGAAAGCAGGCTCTGCTACCATTACTGCCACAGCAGGCGATAAGCAAGCATCGTGTGCTATCACTGTTGTTGCCAATGGTGAGTCGGTTTATCGTCATGGCTATTCGGAGTTGAGTGCCGACGATAAAGTCATTTA
>JAGCAG010000086.1 GCA_017652785.1 Paludibacteraceae bacterium
CCACTTTATTTGTGTACAAAAGGTAAAGTGAAAGAGTATTGTTGGAACGACGAGCAACGTCAAGCATTTATTAGTAAATATGGTAATGGTAGCGAGCAAGGTATTCATTCGCAACGCTATAAAGGTCTTGGAGAAATGAATCCTGAGCAGCTTCGTGAAACAACGCTTTCGCCAGAAGGTAGGGTGTTGAAGCAAGTAACTATCGAAAATGCGGCCGAGGCAGATAGAATATTCTCAATGCTTATGGGCGATGAAGTTGAACCTCGCCGTGTGTTTATCGAAGAAAATGCAACTTACGCTAATATTGATGCTTAAACAATGAATATCGCTGTATTTTGTGCTTCAAGCGACCTTGTGTCCGATCAGTTTAAACTCCAAGCAAGAAGTTTAGGTGTTTGGATTGCTCAAAACGAACATACTTTGGTGTATGGAGGAGCAACGGGCGGATTGATGGATGCTGTGGCACAAGCGGTACGCGAGGAGAGCGGATACATAGTTGGTATAGTGCCACAAAATGTAATCGATAAAGGACGAAAGTCGGATATTTGCGATGAGTTACTTTGCGTTGAAACACTAGCGGAACGAAAGGAGTTACTAAAGGACTATTCTGATGTTTGTGTGGTGTTGCCGGGTGGATTTGGTACTTTTGACGAAATGTTTGATACGATATCGTCAGCAATGCTTGGCTACAACGAGTTGCAGGTGATTCTTGTAAACATTGATGGTTACTATGATGGTATTTTGCAACAAATTCGCCGAATGACAGAAGAACAACTTGGATACGTTAGAACTTCGCATTTGCATGTTTGTAATTCGGTAGAGGAATGTATCGATTTTATAAAAGAGAAAGAATAACAAAACTAAAATTTTATATAGATGAATCTTTTTTGGAAAAAACTATCAGGAAAAATTAAGAGTACTTCAAAGTATGAAAAAGACCAAAAGACTCTTATGGAAAAGTTTGTTCGCTATTCGAAAATAGAAAAGTCGAAAGAGTTGGCAGAATATAAAATGTTGTTTGATGTTGTTCAATCTGCTGAATTTAAAGAGAAAAAAAATACACTTTTGTATAGAAAGTATAAAGATACTTCATATTATCGCAACCTTAAAAAGTTTGAAAAATTGCAGGCAAACAAAAAGTTGCAAATGTATTTTGAGCATTTGAATGACGATTTGTTGCAAGAATTTTTGGAGTTTAAGTCGACCGATGACTATGAATTGTTAGGAAAGAAAAAAGAGGTAAAAAAATCGGAAAAATTACAAACTTATAAACGTTTCGAAAAATCGAAAATCTATAAAAATTATGTTCGTTTTCATAATACTTATATAGTCGACGATTTCTTGAAAATAAAAGAAGAAGTTTCTACCGACGCTTTTAAAGCAGAAAATGAATTTTGGGCAAACAAAAATCGTTGGCAAACAACGCCAGAATACGAAACGGAGCAGCGTTTTACAACATTAGCAAACAATCCTGATATTGTTTTCTATGAAAGCATTGATGCAGTGATTTTTGATGAAATAAAAAATCTTCAGTTGGTTTTTGAAGATAACTTTGACGGAAATACTATTTTGGACGAAAATTGGGAATATGGTTTCCGTTACCCAAGTTATAAATTAATGTCCAACCATTCTTTTGTGAATGAGCGTCAAGCAAATAATAGTGGTAAGAATGTAAACGCTACAAATGGTTGTTTGGCTATTCATACGAAAAAAGAGACTGTAAAAGCGTCGGCTTGGGATGCTTCGAAAGGTTTTGTTGAAAAGGAATTTAATTATACTTCTGACGTTTTGCATTCAAAAGAATTTAAGCAAAAAGGTGGTGTATTTTCTGCTAAAATTCGTTGTACAGGTAAATTGCATCACGCATTTTGGCTATCGGGAGAAAGTCGTAAAAATCATGTCAATGTATTCCATTTTAATGGTAAACACATTACGATGGGAAATGCTACGGCAGAGGGTTTTTTCGATCAAGTAGAGTTGTCGGGTTTGTGTACATCTTCTTATTATGTGTATACGCTTGAGTGGAGTAAGAATGAGTTGATTTGGTATGTAAATAATTACGAAGTATATCGTACGCAAAACAATGTCCCACAAGAAGAATTGTTTTTAACATTTAATTCGTTTATAGCCGAGAGTCAAAAACCATCGACAGGTGTTTTTGAAGTTGATTGGCTGAAAGTGTTTGTCAGAAAATGACATTGCCTTTAGTAGAAAAAATAAACGTTACCGATCGTTTCGCCATTGGTGGAAATGGTCGGTTTGTTCTTTTGGCAGGACCGTGTGTGATTGAGAACGAAAAAACTACGCTTACTACTGCCGAAACGCTAAAGTTTATTTGCGAACGTTTGGGGTTGAACTTAGTGTTTAAGTCGTCGTTTGATAAGGCAAATCGTTCATCGTTGTCATCGGCTCGGGGTGTTGGTCTTGAGCAGGGTTTGAAGGTTTTGCAGCGAGTGAAAACAGAGTTCGATTTGCCCATTGTTACCGATGTGCATGAGGCGTGGCAATGTAATGAGGTTGCCAATGTTGCCGATGTGGTGCAAATTCCTGCATTCTTGGCTCGGCAGACCGATTTGCTTGTGGCTGCAGCTCGTACCAATCGAGTGGTGAATGTAAAGAAAGGGCAGTTTATGGCTCCTTGGGATATGAAAAACGTGGTGGAAAAA
>JAGCAG010000087.1 GCA_017652785.1 Paludibacteraceae bacterium
AATACCAAAGTTGTCATTTTGTGGTGTTACTTGTTCGAAAATATCTTTGAATGTAAGGCAAGGTATGATATTAACCTCCTCACCGAAGAATTTTCGTGCGGCAATTTCGTGAAACGAACCTGCAATTCCTTGTATAGCTACTTTTTTCATTTTTTTTGCATATTAAAAAATCCCGCTCGTGTGAGCGGGATTTTATCTTTTTTTTATCAATTTCTTAACTATTTACACAACAAATCCCGCTCTTATTTCTTAAAATAAAAGTAAAAAAAGAAAAAATATTGAAAACGGAATTTTGTCATATGTAGTTTATTCTGTTTTTTTATTCTGCACTTTCCTCATCTCCAGCAGCTGCATCAACCATCCCTGCAGGAACGTTTTCTGACTCTTCGTTAGTAAAGGTGTAACGAGTTCCTCCAACTCTAAAAAGAAGAACTCTTTCTCCCAAAAAGCGAAGTTCCCATTTGTTTGTTGTGTTAGTTTCTATCAACTGAAGAGTTGGATACACTTTTCCGCGAACGATTCCGGCTGTTACTCTATAGAGAGTAGAAATTCCGTTAATCTTTACTTCACACATATCGTACCCTGTTTCAGCATCTTTTGTTAAGTGAATTTCAATTGGAGTTGGTTCTTCAATTACAACACCGTTCAATGTTGTTTGCAAAGTGTTGAAAGAATAATTGTATTTGTCTTCTTCTGCAAACAAAGAAACTGTTGCTACAAGCAAAAATAGAACTAAAAACGATCTTTTCATAAAAATAAAATTTATCATGATTTCAGTTTGCGAATTTATAGTAATTTTTTTAATCCTCAAAAAAAACGAAAGATTTTCTAAAAAAACTTATTTCCAACCGAATGGATGTTTTGAAAGAGGAAGTTTTGCTAGTGGGTGGTAATCTCCTTTCAATCCAATTGGTTGGGCATCTCTGATTTCATGAACGATTTTAATGGATTCGTAAGTGTCTTTTACACCGAATCCGTTTCCTGCTAAAATTTGCTTATAACTTTCGGTATGCAATTCGGTGAAACCTTGACTGAACTCAAATTCCTCGCCATCAATGCTGATTGTTCTGTATGTCCTTTTTTCTCCTTGTACGGCATTTTCTGGCAAATTATTAGCATTGATACTCAAGAAGTAACGAACTCTCGCTTTTTTGAGTTCCAAAAAACCAGCACAACGATCGTGAGAGGCAACGTGTACAATGTTTTGGCCTACTTCTCCAAATATCCATTGCAACATATCGTAGAAATGTACACCAATATTCGTTGCAATACCTCCACTTTTTCTGACATCGCCTTTCCAACTTGTGTAGTACCAATTTCCACGAGAGGTAATGTATGTGAGGTCGATGTCAAAAATTTTGTCTTTGGGAGCATTTTCTACTTTTTGCTTCAAAGCAATAATAGATGGGTGTAGCCTCAATTGAAGTATTGTATAAATTTTATGTCCAGTTTCTTGTTCTATTTTAACTAAAGAGTCTAAGTTCCATGGATTTAGAACTAATGGTTTTTCGCATATAACATCAGCTCCCAATCTTAAACTATAGCGCATATGAGAATCGTGTAAATAGTTTGGAGTGCAGATAGAAACGAAATCTAATTTTTCTGAGGTTGATTTAAGTTTTGTGCAATGTCTATCGAATAACTCCAATTCTGTAAAGAAAGCAGCTTCAGGAAAGTAACTATCCATAATTCCGACGCTATCAAATTTGTCATAAGCAGCAACTAATTTATTATTAGTGTCTTTAATGGCTTTTAGATGGCGAGGAGCGATGTAACCTGCAGCTCCTATTAGTGCAAAATTCTTCATAGACTCACATTTTTATGTGTAAAAGTAATATTTTTAAACTAATTGATTGTTGGAAGGTTGGAATAATCTTTTGAGTAGCGCAGATGCTGTTCTACGTAGTTTTCTGAATAATCAATTTTTAAGTCAATAAACTTCCCGTTTTCGTCAAAAATAGGTCTGTAAATAGGATTTACAAATCCTTTATATGGCGCAATATTCAACTTTTTATAACGTTCAAGAACTTGTTTGTGTAGTTCTAAATCAATTTTTACTGCATAATTCTCTACCAAATCATGTGCAGCTTTGTAATCTCCAGTTGACTTTATTCGTTGAATTTCAGCAAGTAATTCTCCTATGTACTGACGAGTTTTTTCGTAATTATTTATTACAACAAAAGTTTTTCCGTTTCGTTGCTTTAATTCAATAGAATTATCTTTTTTAGCCTTTTCAAACACCCAACGAGTAATCAACTGACGATTTCTCATGTGCGATTCTTCAATGTTTTTGCCTAATTCTATTCTTACCAATTGAGTCATTAACCCATTCATGAAGTATTTGTAGTATTGAGCTTTATATGCTTCTTTTGAAGGCAAAAGCCCCAATTCTATCATCTTTTCGTCGGCCATAAAGTAAAGTCCAAAGAGATCTGCTCGGGTCTCTTCGATGGTCGCTCCATAGGCTTTGAGTGCATCAGCATCAACCCCTTTGAGCAGTTTCCCAGAACCATGTCCGAGGCATTCGTGCAAGTCGGTGTGGAGATTATCTGTTACAAACCCATATTGGTTAATCAAGTTAATTTCAGCCTCGCTCCAAACAAACTCTTCGGTGAAACCATTGCCTTGTGCTGCTTTGTCGTAGGCAGAAGTGATGTTTTCTATTGTTACAGATTTTGATCCGTGAACGGCTCGAATCCAATTTGAATTGGGGAGATTGATGCCGATGGGTGTAGTGGGGTAACAATCTCCTGCAAGCATTGCAACGTTGATTACTTTTGCCGAAATACCCTTTACTTCCTCTTTCTTAAATCTATTTTCTATTGGCGAATTGTCTTCGAACCATTGAGCATTTGAACTGATGATTTCTGTTCGTTTTGTTGCTTCTGTATTTTTGAAGTTTACAATCGATTCCCAACTTGCTTTTAGTCCGAGTGGATCTCCGTAAGTTTCAATAAATCCGTTTACAAAATCGATGTGAGATGCTGTATCTTTTACCCAAAGAATGGAGTAGTTGTCGAAAGTTTTTAAATCTCCTGTGTGGTAAAAATCGATTAACTCCTTTATGACGGATTTTTGGGCGTCGTTTTCGGCTACTGTGGCAGCTTTTTGGAGCCAATAGACAATTTTTTCGATTGCCGAACTATAAAGTCCATCAATTTTGTAAGTGACTTCTTTGAGATTTTTATTCTCCTTTACAAGTTTTGAATTCAGTCCATATAGAATAGGGCAGGAATCTGAATTATTTTTTTTTGTAGCATAAAAAGCTTCTGCTTCTGCTTGAGTAACTCCGCTATAATAATTGCACGACGAAGCAGCAAGTAAATCAACGCCAGAATCTTGTACGATTCTTTTTGGTGCAACTTGTGGATCAAAAATTACTGGAAAAATGGTTTCAACGACATATTCTTTGGTGAGTTCAATTTTTTTCCATTCGTCAGCAGTGAGTTTGTTTATTTCTGTTTCTAGAAAGTTTTTTGAAAAATTTGGAATAAACTTATCGCCTGCGTAGTGGTGATGAATCCCGTTTGAAACCCAAACTCGTTTCAAATAAGTTTCAAAAGCAACAAAATCTTTACTTTCTTTATCTCCATCAAAGTTTTCATAAAGAGTTTCAAATAAGCGACGAATGGATAAGTTGTAAGTTCCATTTTGGTCGTAAAGGATGTCGCGACCATGTAATGCTGCTTCAGAAAGATAGTAAATTAACTCTTTTTGTTTTGTAGATAGACTCTCAATGTTAGGGACTTGATACCGAAGAATTTGCATATCAGCAAACTCATCTACTACATAGTTAAATGTTTGTGTGTTTTCTTTCTGGCAGCTCATTAAACTCATTGCAACAGCGATAATTAAAATTGTTTTTTTCATCTTTCTTTGTGCAGAAAAATCAGTTATTTATTCCCCAACAATCACATCTTCTTGCAAAGCCCACTTCCAAACATTTTTCTTGTAAGCATCGTAAGTTGAATTTGGAACGTAGTAGCGATAGTCGCCAACAAAACCTGAATTTACAGGTTCCAAGTGGTCGAATACAAATCGTTTGTTTTCCTTTTCGTACAGTAGTGTGATTGAAATATCTTCGTTGTATTCAAAAACAATTCGATGCAAAAAGTCTTTTTTCCAAAACTCAAAAATAGGCATTCCAAGAAAGGCTTTTTCTTCTTCAAACCACAGTACATCAATAACCTTCATTGTTAGAAATTGTTTGTTTTGAGCAATGCCTAACAACATATATACTTTGCCGTGTTTGGAACGGAAAGGAACGATGTCGAAGTACAATGCTCCGTACCAATTTTGGGTAGAAATGGTGCCAATTTCTTTTGGAGCATATGCTTTTGTGGCTTGTTTTAGTGGAAAAACTCGAACACCTTTTGGCGTTTTTTGTTGAACGATTCCACTATACTTGGCTCCTCCGTTTTCAGGATAACTCCACGTATAGATGGCCACTTTTCTGTCTTTTGCAATACGCTTCCCAATGTATTTAAGTTCTTGAAAAGGGTATTCGAAAGTGTTTTTTTTCTGCAAAAGAGAAGAAAAAAATTGGCAAATACTATCGTTGACACAACTTTTTATAGAGTCACTTTCCTCTTTTTTGAGTTTCTGAAAAAGAGCATTAAGTTTCTCTTCCCCTTCCGCTAAAGAAATTTGCTTTGCAAATAAAGAAGTCGAAAGGGAAAGAAAAATTGCTACTATAAAAAGTTTTTTTTTCACAAACTATTTTTTTACTCTGCTTTCATATTGTGATATACGTTCTGAACGTCTTCATCTTCTTCCAAACGTTCAACCATTTTTTCAATTGTTGCGCGTTGTTCGTCGTTCAATTCTTTGAGGTCGTTTGGAATGCGAGTGAACTCAGACTCTTTTACTTCAAAGCCATTTTCTTCTAAATATTTTTGAATCTGACTGAACGATTTTGGATCGCCATAAATGGTGATTTCTCCACTTTCTGGATCTTCGTCAAATTCGTCCTCAACTCCGAAATCAATCAATTCCAAAATCAATTCGTCCATATCGACGTCGTCTTTTTTTGCAAAAGTGAACATCGAACGATGAGTGAACACGAAATCCAAACTTCCAGAAGTACCAAGGCTTCCTCCGAACTTGTTGAAGATGCTACGCACATTGGCAACAGTTCGAGTAGTATTATCAGTTGCGGTTTCTACAAAAACAGCAATACCAAAAGGTCCATAGCCTTCGTAGTTCATTTCCTTGTAGTCCTTTTGGTCTTTACCCATTGCGTTTTTTATAGCACGTTCCACGTTGTCTTTTGGCATGTTTTCGCGTTTGGCGTTTGCCATTATTGCTCTAAGTTGTGGATTGTTTTCGGGGTCTGGTCCTCCTGCTTTTACGGCAATGGCAATTTGTTTGCCAATGCGAGTGAAAGTACGTGCCATATTGCCCCAACGTTTTAGTTTGGTTGCTTTTCTGTATTCAAATGCTCTTCCCATATTTTATGTGTTTAGTGTTAAAAAATAGTTAGCAAAAGTAATGAAAAGTTGTGATTTGGCAAGTTGTGAATAGAGTTGTTGTAAGATAAAAAACTTGCTAAATTTTATTATCTTTGCCCTAAATTGTTTACTGAAAGAAAATAATGGAAAATAAATTGAAAAAACGTTTGCAGAAACCTCTTAAACAATGGGTAAAAGCAGTGTTTTGGTGTTTGATATATGTGTTGTTTATTGCTTGGGTCGGAAATTTTTGGTGGTTATTTCTTCTTCCATTTATTTTTGATGCTTATGTAACTAGGTTTATTCCTTGGGATTTTTGGAAAAACACAAAAAACAAAATGCTTTATTCCATATTTAGTTGGATAGATGCCATTGTTTTTGCTCTCGTAGCGGTCTATTTTATTAATCTCTATTTGTTCCAAAACTATAAAATTCCTTCC
>JAGCAG010000088.1 GCA_017652785.1 Paludibacteraceae bacterium
AAGAGAATTAAAGAAGTATATCCATTATTACAACAACGATAGAATTAAACTGAAACTAAAAGGAAAGAGTCCGGTACAACACCGAACTCTTTACCAATAAAATTTATTATTAATCCGTCCAACTTTTTGGGGTCAGAGCATATTCGACCCTTTTAATATCCAATATATTCAACACTCAACGATCCTCACGAACCAAACGGAATCCGCATCTAATTCCTTTTACACCAAAAAGAAGCTGACTTTCCGCATCAATCATTAATGACTCCTTAGAAGAATAACATGCCCCTCCTTTAACATAAATGCCATCTCCTTCAGGAATCGTATCACATGTCATTTCCGACACGTTACCACTCATATCATAAAGACCGATAGTATTCGGTTCTTTTGTTCCTCTTTTTGCAGTAACGTACTCTCCTCTCACATTACGAGAATTATCTTTATATACTGCATACGCACGCAAAATAGTATCATTCTCTATCAAATTGCCATCTTTTGTTACATTACCTGTATTACATCCAGAGAATTCATAAAACTCACGATTTGCAGAACGAGCAGCAGCCATCCATTCCTCTCTTGTTGGCAAACGATACTCTTTCCCAGTACTCTTATTTAATTTTTCAAGAAACTCTTGCACCTCTTCGTAAGAAACATTTTCCACTGGATAATCATCACCGTATTGATGATACGAAGGTTTTGTTCCCATAACCGATCGCCACTCACGTTGACTAACCTCATACTTACCAATCAAAAAAGGAGTCATACCCTCTGGAGAAACTTTTACAAATTCCATAGATTGGTTTACACTCAATGGTTTATAATCGCACGACGATAAAAACAAAGCTACAAGAGCGACAGGTAGAATAAAAATTATTTTTTTCATTTCTATTTATAATAAAAATTGTTTATATTTTTGCACACACTTAATCCTACTACGAATAGTAAAACTCTGCAAAGATATATATCTTTTCTTTTTTACCAAATTTATTTCTTTTTTTTTCAGCACTAAAATTAGCAAAAAATGATTTATTTAGAAAACAAGAAAATAAAACTCAGAGCTTTAGAACCTGAAGACTTGGATTTTTTATATAAATGGGAAAATGATACAAAATTTTGGAAAGAAGGGAACAATATAAATCCTTATTCCAGATACACACTAAAATGCTACATTGAAAATTCCCATTCCATTTACGAACAAAAACAACTTAGGATGATGATAGAAGAGAAAGATTCTTCTTCTGTTGTTGGGTGTGTAGACTTATTTAACTTGGATATTCATAATTTAAGGGTTGGCATTGGGATATTAATTGATGAACGTTTTTCTAATAAAGGATTTGCGACGCAAGCAATTGGTTTATCGTGTCAATATGCTTTTGATTTTTTGCATTTACATCAAGTTTATTGCCATATAGCAGCAAACAATTTTGCAAGTGTGAAAGTTTTTGAAAAAGTTGGCTTCAAAAAAAATGGAATTCTAAAAGATTGGTTGCTAATAGAAAACAACTTTGTAGATACACACATCTATACTTTATTGAACAATAAACATTTTTTTCACAAACCTGATTAATATGCTTTCAAATTTAAACAAATATCAAGTAATTCTTGCATCAAAATCGCCAAGAAGAAAAGATCTTTTAACAGCCTTAGGTGTTGATTTCAAAGTTAAAGAACAAACAAATCAAGACGAGTCTTATCCCGAAACATTACAAGGCGCCGAGATTGTAGAATTCTTAGCACAGCAAAAATCTAGTTCATTCGAAACAAAAGAAAACGAACTAATAATTTCTGCCGACACTATTGTCTGCGTAGAAAACAAAGTCTTAGGAAAACCCAATAATGAATATGAAGCAAAAGAAATGCTAAAACTTCTTTCAGAGAAAACTCATCAAGTTTTTACTGGTGTTTGTTTAAAGACAAAAGAAAAGCAGCGAGTATTTTCTGTTACATCAAGTGTTACTTTCTCTTCTCTCTCCGATGAAGAAATTGATTTCTACATAAAAAACTTTCAACCTTTTGACAAAGCAGGCGCTTATGGCATTCAGGAATGGATAGGATTTATTGGTATTCAATCTATATCAGGATCCTATTGGAATGTTATGGGATTGCCTCTTCAGCGCTTGTATCAAGAGTTAAAAAAATTTTAGACTATCAATCTGAAATTTTTTCACAGAAACAAAGCTCACAATCCATTGATTTTAAGTCAGGTTTTTTACTAAAAATTCCATAAACCGAAGAACCTGAACCCGACATTGATGCATAAATAGCACCATTTTGATAGAAAAATTCTTTAAGTTCTGCAATTTGTGGATACAAATTAAAAATTCCTCTTTCAAAATCATTAACTATGTTCTTCTGCCAAGAAGATATTGGTTGTTTTATTAAATCAATCAACGAGAAGTTTGGTTGTTGAGGAAAAACATTCAAATAAGCCTCTTTTGTTGAAACAAAAATTTTAGGTTTTATCAGCGCAAGATAAAATCCCTTTAAAGAAAGGTCAATTTCTTTAAAAATATTACCTATTCCGGTTGCAAAAACAGGTTTGTTTTTAATAAAAAAAGCACAATCGGCTCCTAATTTTGAAACGTAACATTCCATCTGTTCTACGGAAAGTTTCAAACCAAAAAACTGATTAAGCATTTTCAGCATAAATGCTGCGTCCGACGAACCTCCTCCTAATCCTGCACCAACTGGAATTTTTTTCTGCAAAAAAATCTCCAACTCTGGCAAAAGAAAATCCTTTTGAAGAAGTCGTAAAACCTTTACAACCAAATTATTCTCCACATCTTCTGTAAAATCAACACCTTCAACATAAAGCGAAGTTTTTTGAGATGGAACAAACTCCAAAACATCACACAAAGGAATCGGATAAAACACCGTTTCAATATTATGATAACCATTAGGCAGACGAGAAACGATGTTTAACCCAATATTTATTTTTGCATTAGGAAAGCAAATCATTTTTTTGCAACAATAGAAAAAGGGAAAATAAAGAGTTCTTAGTTACGAGTTTTCAATTTGTAAAGTCGGATGCTTTAGATGCTTCTAATGAAACCCCAGAGCTTAACGTCCGAAACGACTCCGACATTGCAGATTACATTCTCTCTGGCACTTCTATTCCGAGCAAACTCATTGCAAGTTTTACCACCTTTGCCACATTTTTCGAAAGCAAAAGTCGGAATGAACGGAGCTGCTCATTTTCTTCCTTCAATATAGAAAAATCGTGATAGAACTGATTGTATTCTTTCACCAAATCGTAGGTATAATTTGCAATTACAGAAGGACTATATTCTTTCCCTGCCAATCGTACAACATCTGGGAAATCCACCAAAAGTTGTATCAAACCTGATTCTTTCTCCGAAATTTTCAGATTTTTTTCTACATCTCCATTCAAAAGAATCCCTTGTTCTTCTGCTTTTCGCAAAACAGATTTAATTCGAGCATAAGTATATTGAATAAAAGGACCTGTATTCCCATTAAAATCAATTGACTCTTTTGGGTCAAAAGTCATATTTTTACGAGGATCAACTTTGAGAATGAAGTATTTTAATGCACCAAGTCCAATCATTCGAGTAATGTTTTCTACCTCCTCAATTGAACAATTATCAAGTTTTCCTAATTCATTAGAGGTTTCTTTTGCTGTTGCAATCATCTCATCCATCAAATCGTCAGCATCAACAACAGTTCCTTCGCGACTTTTCATTTTTCCTTCAGGCAATTCAACCATTCCGTAAGAGAAATGCACCAAATCTTTTCCCCATTTAAACCCTAATTTATCCAGCAAAATCGAAAGTACTTGAAAATGATAATTCTGTTCATTCCCAACCACATAAACCATTTTATCAATTGAAAAATCCTCAAAACGAAGTTTTGCTGTACCAATATCTTGAGTCATATAAACCGACGTTCCATCAGCACGAAGGAGAAGTTTTTCATCCAATCCTTCTGCAGTTAGATCTGCCCAAACAGAACCATCTTCTCTTCTATAAAAAACACCTTTCTTCAGACCTTCTTCTACTTTTGATTTACCTTCAAGATAAGTATCAGACTCGTAATAAATTTTATCAAAATCAACACCCAAACGTCTGTAGGTTTCATCAAATCCCCCATAAACCCACTCGTTCATTTTTTGCCAAAGATTTCGAACTTCGGCATCACCCGCTTCCCACGCACGCAACATTTCTTGTGCTTCGAGCATAAGAGGAGCATTTCGCTTAGCCTCTTCTTCAGAAACTCCCGTCGCTATCAAATCTGCAATCTGACGTTTATATTCCTTGTCAAATTTTACATAAAAATCACCAACCAAATGATCGCCTTTTACATTAAGAGAGTCAGGCGTTGCATTATTCCCAAACTTTTGCCACGCCAACATTGATTTGCAAATATGAATCCCTCTATCGTTAACAATATTGGTTTTTACAACATTGTTACCATTTGCTTTTAGAATTTCACTCAAACTAAAACCCAACAGATTATTTCGAATATGACCTAAATGCAAAGGTTTATTCGTATTTGGAGAGGAATATTCCACCATTACAAGTGGAGATTTTTCTGTCTGCGAAACAAAACCATATTTTTCTTCGGCATCGATTTCTTCTAATTTTTCCAACCAATACGAAACATTAATCGTAAGATTTAGAAATCCTTTTATCACATTAAACTCCGAAACCAACGGAAAATTTTGACAAATATATTCACCCAATTCTTTACCTACAATTTCTGGCGATTTTCGGGCTTGCTTCACAAACGAGAAGGTTACAACAGTAACATCTCCTGCAAATTCTTTACGCGTTTTTTGCAACTGGATATTTGCTTTTTCAGTATCAATATCGTAAAGCGTTTTTACTGCTTTTACAACAATTTCGGCAAGTGTTTCTTCTAGTATCATGTTTTCTATTTATTTCCTAATTTTATTCCATCACGTTCCATCAAAGCCTCAATAGATGGTTCCTTCCCTCGAAATTTTTTGTACGAAACGGACAAATCTTCACTATTTCCTTTTTCCAATATATTTACACGGAAAGCATCCGCAGTTTTTTTATCATAAATCCCATTCTGCTTAAACAAAGAAAAAGCATCAGCATCAAGCACTTCTGACCATTTATAACTATAATATCCTGCAGCATAACCTCCTGAAAAGATATGAGTAAACGCAGTTTGCATCTGAGTATTCGGAACGACAGGAAGGACTTTCACCTGCTCCATTGCTGCATTTCCAAACTCAATAACATCACCTTCAAATGGTTGTTGCAAAGTGTGCCAAGCCATATCCAAATAACCAAAACTCAACTGACGAGCACAAGCATATGCTGCATGATAATTCTGCGATTGACGAATTTTATCTATCAAATCCTGAGAAATGGGTTCTTGTGTTTCATAGTGCTTAGCAAACGTATCAAGGAACTCTTTTTCCGACAAAAAGTTTTCCATAAATTGAGATGGCAATTCCACAAAATCACGACTCACATTAGTTCCTGAAACTACCTCATATTGACAACGAGAGAGCATTCCATGCAAAGCATGACCAAACTCATGCAAAAAAGTTTCAACTTCGCTATAAGTAAGCAATGCCGGTTTATCATCTATTGCACGAGTAAAGTTCATCACATTTACAACGTGTGGACGAGAATCTTTTCCATTCTCTCTATATTGCGGTTTGAAATCGCTCATCCAAGCGCCACCTCGTTTCCCTTCGCGAGGATGAAAATCAGAATAGTAAACCGCCAAAAATTTTCCTTCACTATCAAAAACTTCGTAGGCATCCACTTCTTCGTGATACACCTGAATATCTTTATTCTTTACAAATGTCAAACCATAAAGATGATTTGCTAAATCAAAGACACCTTTTTTCACATTTTCAAGTTCGAAATAAGGGCGCAAATCATCCTCACTGATAGCATATTTTTCCTGTTTTAGCTTTTCAGAATAAAAACTCCAATCCCAAGCTTGTAATGTCTCAGAGAATCCCTTCTTTTCAGCGAATTGTTGCAATTCCTCATATTCTTCTCTTGCTACAGGAACGTACGCATCACGCAATTGGTCGAGCAAGTTGTAAACATTTTCTGTCGTTTTCGCCATTGTCTTCCGCAACGACTTTTCGGCATAGCACATCTTGTCAAAAAGTTGAACGATGGCCAAACGAGTATTAACAATCTCCTTGATAAGATTTATATTATCAAATTCTCCACCAATGCAACGCGTATTGTACGCCATATAAAGTTCACGACGAATATCACGATTTTCACAATATTGCATTACAGGAATATAAGTTGTTGGCTTTAAATCGAGCAACCAACCTTTCAAACCTTTTTTTTCTGCGTTTGAAGCGAGCATTTTTTTTACATCTTCGCTCACACCCACAAGCAATGACTCTTCTGTTAAAAGTTTTGTCCAAGCATTTGTTGCCTTCAACACATTTTGCTCATAAGTCAGCGAAAGATTACTCAATTTTGCTTTCAGTTCCCGATAAATCGGTTTCTTTTCGGCTGATAAATTAACAGCTCCGTTAGCGAAATCGTCGTAAATATCTTCAAGCATTCGGAGTTGCTCCCCACTCAACGATAAATTGTTTCGTTGCAAATAAACAGCCTTTATACGAGCAAAAAGTTTCTCATTCAAACTTATCGAAGAACTATATTCCGACAATTTTGGAGTAATCACCAATTCAATCTTCTGCAATTCGTCATTCGTTTCTGCACTTGCCAAATTAAAAAAACAATTTGCAACAACACTCAACAATTTTCCAGAAGTAACGTAAGGTTCTATTGTATTTTCAAAGGTAGGAGAATCTGTATTGTTTACAATTTCGTCGATTTCTAGTAAACCTTGTTTTATTCCCTCCTCAAACGCAGGCAAATAATGTTCGTTTTCGATTTCGTCAAAAGGATACGTTCCGTAAGGAGTACCCCAATTTTTATAATTAAAAAACGGATTTTTTGCAGTCATTGTCATAACACAAAATAAAAAAACAAATAAAAATAATGTGTTGATACGATTTGTCATCTTCTTTTCCTCTCAACAAAAAAGGTACGCAAAGATAGCAAAAAGTAACTATTGTTTAGGAAAAACAAGAAGGATTCAACTATCTTTCTATAAACGTATTTTTCAAAACAATCCGGCTCTCATTTCCCATATTGAAAAGCAAATCTATGATACTCAAATTGGGAATAAAACCATTTTTCTGACTAAAAACTTGATAATACGAATAATCAGCAAACGTTTTATCTATGTAGCTTGACTTTTTAGGATGAATTATTTCTCGGAAATCATTCTCGTGATAATCTATATAATTTTCAGTAAGATTCAAGTTCGTTTCTACACCCAACAAAATTGTTATCAAACGAAACAAATCCATATTAAAATCCAACAAAAACTGATATTTCTTTTCATAGAATGGTGCAAAATCGTCTTCATAATATTCAAAGAAAGGAGCAGAATTATAGGAAGCCTTTATCGCCCTCCAATGCAATTTTTGCCAATTGTTGTGCAAAGAAATCTGCACATCTTTTACACATTGCTTTCCTCTAAATTTTTCCACAGGGATAGACAAATCCATCTTCCCATTGGCAGTTGCTATGGAACAACGATTAAAATAGGTCTGCTTTTCATAGAAACACCACTGTTCCACCAAAGCAGAATCATAATTAAACACCTTACTGAAATACCAGATAGGAGGCAAATAGGCAGAAGAGAGCAACACCTGTGTCATAATTTACATCCAAAAGCCAAATCGCCTGCATCTCCCAAACCAGGAATTATATAAGACCTCTCATTCAAATCAGGATCAATTGCTGCAACCCAAACAGAAGTATTTTCTGGCAAACATCTCTGTATGTAATCAATTGCTTGCCGACTTGCAATCAATCTCAAAATATGTACTTTTTGAGGTGTTCCCTTGGACAGAAGAGCTTTGTAAGACAATTCCATCGAACCTCCTGTTGCTAACATTGGATCGCAAAGAATCAAAGTTTTTCCATTCAAATCTGGAGAAGCAATATATTCCACAGAAATATCAAAAGTAGTATGTGTAGCGTCATTATAATTTCTAAAAGCAGAGACAAAAGCATTTTCTGCTTTATCAAAATAATTCAAAACTCCTTGATGAAACGGAATTCCTGCTCTTAAAATAGAGGCTACAACCAGTTGGTCTGACACTGTGTTGATCTGAATTTTTGAAAAAGGAGTTTGAACATCTTCAGAGAAATAATTTAAACCCTTACTCAATTCATACGATAAAATTTCAGCGATTCTCTCCAAATTTCGGCGAAAACGCATCGAATCTTTTTGGATTTCAACAGACCGAATCTCCTTCAAAAAATTATTCAAAAGCGAATTTCTTTCCGATAAATTATGAACGTCCATATCTCCCTTCTCCCCAAAAACTAATCTAAAAATCTCTTATCCAACCCATTGTAAAAATCAATACGTCTATCACGTAGGAAAGGCCACCAACGGCGCACTTGCTCCGACCGAGACAAATCTACTTCTACAATTAAATTTTCGGGCTCCTTGTTATTGGCTTTTGCCAAAATTTCTCCTTGTGGACCCGCCACAAAACTATTTCCCCAGAATTGTATTCCTGCGGTTTGATGAGAAGAGTCTTCCTCCCAACCAACCCTATTAACAGAAATAACAGGAATACCATTTGCCACTGCATGCGATTGTTGGATAGTTTGCCAAGCATTCAACTGACGCAACTTTTCCTCTTCCGTATCAGAAGATTCCCAACCTATGGCCGTAGGATAAATCAACATTTCGGCACCTTGTAACGCCATCAAACGAGCAGCCTCAGGATACCACTGATCCCAACAAACCAAAACACCAAGTACTCCCAAAGAAGTTTTGATAGGAGAAAACCCTAAATCGCCCGGAGTAAAATAGAATTTTTCGTAATAAGCTGGATCATCAGGAATATGCATTTTTCGATATTTTCCTACAATAGTTCCATCAAAATCAAAAACAACCGCAGTATTGTGATAAAGTCCCTCAGCACGTTTTTCGAACAATGATGTTACCAAAACAATTTTCTGCTCTTTTGCTATCTGAGAGTAGAAATCAGTGCTTGGACCTGGAATTCTTTCGGCTAAATCAAAATTAGTAGGATTTTCTGCCTGACAAAAATATAATGTATTGTGCAACTCTTGTAAAACTACCAATTCAGCACCTTGGGCTGAGCATTGTTCTATATTCTTTTTCAACAAATTCATATTTTCTTGAACATCGTTAGAAATTTGTTGCTGAACTATACCCACTTTAACTTTTCTCATCTCTCGTAAAATTTTCTTGCAAAAATAAAAAAAGAATAGCGAACACTACATATCCGCTATTCAAACAAAAAAACAAGTTCAAAAAAAATACTTTTAATCCATCACAACTTCGGCAAAAAAGTTACCATTGAATGCGACACCTTCTACACTTGAGATACAACACTCAATAGGATAATTTTTACACTTAAATTGATTTAATATTGCATCTGTTGTTTCGCCTAAAGCAAAGAAAGAGCCATTTTCTTTGAATAATACACAAGCTGCATTCGACGATGTTTGCTGTAAAATACTTATAAGTTTCATAATTCTATTATTGGCAATAAAAAGTAATATAATGCCTACAACAAAGCAAATATCGGTCCAAAGCATTAAGAAAATGAAAATAAATTTACTTTTTTTAAAAAAACATAAACATTCTGTTCTTCAACTAATTAACACTCATTTTTGAGTAAATAGTTTGAGTTGGAAAAGCAAATTCAAGACCATTAGCATTAAATTGACGCAAAATCTCCAAATTAACAATTGATTGGGTTTTGAAAATATCCTTATCCTTTCTCACTCGATAGATAAAGAGAATTTGCAAAGCAAAGTCACCATATTCGATAAAACTAACATCAACATCTTTGGTTATTTCCTCTACCTGAAGAGGCATATTTCGAAGGAGCGTCATTGCAAGTTCCATCTTTTCGGGAGTCGTGTCATAAGTTAATCCCAAGCGCAATTGTATCCGCCGATTCGGTTCTGAAGTAATGTTTTCCAATGTACTATCCACCACCTGATAATTAGGAATCGTTATTGTTCGATTATCCAAAGTACAAATCCGCAAACTTCTAAGTCCAATGTCTTTTACAAAGCCATCAATTGTGCCAATTTTTATTCTATCGCCAATTTTAAACGGTCGGTCTATGAAAAGCGTTATTCCTCCAAAAAGATTTTTCAATGTATCTTGAGCTGCCAAAGCAATAGCAACACCTCCAATTCCAAGTCCTGCGACCAAAGTTCTAATTTCTACACCAACGTTATGCAAAGCAATAACAATGCCGATAAACCAAATTGTATATTTCAAGATTCGTTCTAAAATAACGAAAAGGTTTTTATCCAACTTCGTGTCCTCACGTTGAGAATAAGGAAGAAGATACTCCTGCAATACAGTCTTTATAAAATTGGAAAAAGCCCAAGTAACATTTAGAATAATCAAAAACACATAAGCATTGCCAAGCCACGCATCAATATTATTTGAAAAATGTAAACGTTTTAGAGCAAACCAAAAAGAACCGATAATAATGGCAAAAATAAATGGCGATTTGAAGTTTTTTACAATAATATCATCTAAACGCGATGTTGTTTTTGCGACAATTCGCGCCGCTATTTTTGTAGAAATATAAAAGACCAAACGTCCAAGTAAAAAACCACCGATAACAATAAAAAACGAAATTAGCCAATCGACTAACGAATTATTCCAAAATATAGTTTCTTTTAACATAATAATTCAATATTTTACCAAAGTTCCTGTAATTGCTTATTTGCTCGTTCTACAATGTTCGTAATATTTTTCACTTCAAGATTTTCTTGCATAAACAGATTCAAAATTTCCTGAAGTTTTTTGAGTTTTTGAGCATCATTCTCCTTTTCAAATTCTTTTTTCAATATTTGTATTTTCTCAAAATTTTGAATTCCCTCAGTCAGTTTTTCAAAACGAATCGAGCTACGACCTTCGGGATAAACAATGTAGCAATCCCCTGCTGCAAAAGAACGGAAACGCGAATCGAGCAATGGTTCCAATGTGTAACTATTGTATGCCCAACGCAAATACCCATCAAGACCTAAATATGCTGTATGCCAAGCCAAAAATTCTGCTTCAGCTGGTTGCGAAAATGTAAACGTATTTGGATAAGGTTCTGTACAACAAGTGTAATAGGTAGAAATCTGATTCCGTTGTTTACGTTGTTGCAAAACCTCATTGGGAAATTTATGTCTATACGCGATGCAATAGTCATATAACTCATGTTCCAATTCTTCATGCCAATCGCCAGCCAAAGAGACTTTGAAATCCTTATCGGCGTTTTTGATGATACCAAAAACTGTCAGCATTTGTTCTTTTGGACGTTCATCCATTGCAATGGTTGTTTTTTCAAACCAACCTTTTGCTTTTAGATGATCGGCAAATTGTTTGAGCATTTCTGTCCAAACTTCTGCGTAAATACTATCGGAAGGAGTAGCTTCTATGGTTTTAAAATTATTTGTTGCTTGATCAAAATACTTAAATGATAAACTCCAAGGAATCATTGAGTAACAATTGATTTGCTGGTCAATACCACAACTCATCATAAAATCTACCCAGCAATCAAACACATCAAAATCAAAATGCCAACTACCATCGATGTTTTTTCGCCAAGTTACCATTGACTCAAAAAAATCCTCTGTTTGCCCACCCCAAGGTTTGTGCATAATCGATGTAGTAATTACCTTTTGTCCCGATTTTGCAAGCAATTCCATTGTTGGACGCATAGATTCCAGATGTTCCTCGCTCCAAGGTTCAACTTGAAAATAACGTGCTTCGGCAAACGGATTTTGCCACAAATCAAGATGAAAATTCCAATCTTTTGCACTAGGCAAAGTGCGATTCACGACTTCCACTTCAAGATTGAGTTTATCAATAATCTTATCGTTGTTTTGCACAAAAATAGTGGTTTTGTAGCAACCTTTTTTAGCATTCTGTGGAATTTGGATTTGCATCCAAACAGGCTGAACCGAATGTTTTTTATATGGCAATCTTTCAGAAATACAATCCAAAACATCTGCTACCAGTGAGGAGTCAAAAATGGTAATATCAGGACGATGTCCGCAAGCTCCTTTGCCGTCTTTATTCAATTCATCGGTCATCACATAACGCACAAACGATGTTTTTATCTCGTTTATAAAATCACCTTTATGGTTAATTTTCAACATCATATCTTTATTGCCAAAAACTAAAAATTGAACATTAATACGTTCGCCTTTCCATGCTTTTATTTTGGTTGTTTTTGAACAATTTATTTCAGTTGGCACGCTGTTTTTTTCATAACGAACATTTTTTGATGCCCAAACAACATAAGTTTTTTTTACCGACTCCCATGCCTTCATATCAGTAGGGGTAGGATTTTCTAATTCGACATATTCTCCTTTTGGAAAGGCCTCTTGATTGGTTAGCGTTCCAAACTGTGTTACTCCTTGAGAAAACATCAACAAAGAATAAAAACACACAATTAAAATCATTATTTTTCTCATAAAGTTATCTTTTTCGTTTTAATTAACAATTTCTTTTCCAAAGCAGTGCATGCAAAAAGATAAACATCTCCACCTGTTTTTATTTTTAATTTTTTATGCAAAGATTCCGGCGTTTCTGGAAAATTTCTAGTAGAGATATTGGCTTTTTTTACCTCTTTTAGATTATCCTTAAGTTCTTTTTTTGAAAAAGAGAAACTTTTCTCTACTTCAAAAATCCGTCCAGGAAAATTGGCAACTAATTTGTTGGAAGTATACAAATGTGTATGCAGATGTATTTTTTTCAATCCAAATTTCTCCGAAACGAGTTGAAAAGCCCCAGCTTTTAGAATTGCCACATTGGGTTCATATAAATATTTCTCTATTTCAGATGCATAAGCAGTCTCACCATGCTCTTTTTCTTTTCTCGAAAACGTCAAAACCTGACGAAGATTTTTTTTCTCTTCAATATTGACAGTTTTAATTTGTGGTTCCAAACAATCTTTCTGAGAAATTTTAGCTAAGATTTCTTTGCATTCATTATCCACTGCAATGACTTGAATTTCAGAAAGTTTATTAGAAAAAGATTTTTCTAAAACACTCAAATCAATCATTGGAGAAAGTTTTATCAATACTTCTTTTGACTTCAATAACAAAAGATCAAGTATTTCCAAAACATTTGGCTGACAATCAGACAAAAAAACAACCTTTTCTCCTTTATTATTTCGTCTAGCAGGATCAAGAAAAATGCAATCATAGACATCGCATTTTTGCAAAAATTGGGCTCCATCCTCATTATAAACTTGTATATTTTTTAAGTTCAATTGCTCAAAATTATGCTTTGCTAATTCGCACAATTCCGGTTGAACTTCCACATAGTCTACTCTTGAAAACTGATCACTCAAAAATGCGCAATCAACACCAAAACCTCCAGTTAAATCAAGAAGCGACTCCCCCTCTACAATTTCTTTTTTATATCTTGCTGTAACTTCTGAAGAGCACTGCTCCAACGACAACTTCTGAGGAAAACGCAAATTGTCAATAGCATACCAAGCAGGAATTTTGATTCTAATTTTCTGATAACCAGATATTTGCCGCAAAACAAAAGAATGATTTATCATATTATCTTTGGCAAACCGAAATGCCAACTTCGACAAATCATCCTCTTTGTGTTGTGCAATAAATTTCGATAAATCAGGCATCTGCTTCTATTGTTGTCCACCCATAATATCGAGCAACTCATTTGTAATGGCTTGCTGACGACTTTTGTTGTACTGAATGGTCAGCTCTTCCAACAATTTTTCAGCATTATCGGTAGCTATTTGCATTGCCAATGTTCTCGCCGCTTGTTCCGAAGCGATAGAATCAAGCAACATTGTGTAAACTTTCAACCTCAAAACCTTTGGTAGCAATAAACTAAGAATATGTTCTCTATCTGGTTCTAAAATATATTCAACATTACTTTTATCAGAAGAAACCTGCAAAGAAAGAGGCAGGTAAGTCTCCTGCACAAGTTGCTGAACTGCAGAAGATTTAAAATGTTGATAAACAAAAATGATTTGATCTACTTTTTTTTCTGCAAAAAGCGCCACTAATTTTTCGGCAAAAGAGATGGCGTCTTCATAAGTTGGTTTATCAACCAAATGCTCATAATTTTCCGAATTTGCAAACCCTAATCTCTTTACAGCATCAGCAACTTTTTTTCCAATAGAAAGAACCTCAATATTCTCTCTTCCAAGTTGTTGAGAAAACAGTTCTATAAGTTGTGTTGTTTTTTTTATGATTGTAGAATTAAATGCTCCGCACAAACTAGAATTTGATGAAGCTGCAACAATCGCAACTCTACACAAATCCCTTTGTTCTGCATAAATAGATTTGACATCTTTTTCTGTTGACAAAAAACAATTCAACATTTCATTAAGTTTCTGTTCATAAGGCAGAAACGCTTCTATGTTTTTCTGAGCTTTGCGCAACTTTGCCGATGCAACCATCTTCATTGCAGAAGTAATTTTTTTGGTTGAATCAACCGACGAAATACGGGTTTTTATCTCCTTGAGCGATGCCATTTCTCTTCTTCAATTTTACTTAAGCATTGTTTGAACCTGTTTTGCTACCGATGTTAGGATTTCGGTAACTTTTTCGTCAATAACACCTTTTTTCAATACATCAAAAACCTCTTTCTGATAACGCATTTCGAGAGTTTCTAAAAACAATTTTTCAAACTCAGAAACCTTTTCTAATGCTACATCGGCCAAAAGTCCGTTTGTTCCGCAATAAAGGATTGCAATCTGTTTCTCAACTGGCATTGGCGCATTAACAGGTTGTACCAAAAGTTTAGTATTTTTTTGTCCTTTATCAATAGTCATTGCCGTAACAGCATCCATATCTCCACCGAATTTAGAAAATGCTTCCAATTCACGATATTGTGCCTGATCCAACTTCAGTGTTCCTGCAACTTTTTTCATCGCTTTCACTTGAGCATTTCCACCAACACGAGAAACAGAGATACCAACATTGATTGCTGGTCGATTACCCTGGTTAAATAAGTTGGTATCCAAGAAAATCTGTCCATCGGTAATAGAAATTACATTAGTAGGAATATATGCCGAAACGTCTCCTGCTTGAGTTTCAATAATAGGAAGTGCTGTCAAAGAACCACCACCTTTTACTTTTCCAATAAGCGATTCGGGCAGGTCGTTCATTTTTTCAGCGACTTCTTGTTGTTCATTAATTTTAGCAGCACGCTCTAGTAAACGTGAATGCAAATAGAAAATATCTCCAGGATAAGCTTCACGACCCGATGGGCGACGCAAAATAAGGGAAACCTCACGATAAGCAACAGCTTGCTTAGAAAGATCATCGTAAATAACCAAAGCATGACGACCAGTGTCACGGAAATACTCTCCTATCGCCGCTCCAGCAAATGGTGCAAAATACTGCATTGCTGCAGGATCAGAAGCAGTCGCGGAAACAATTATAGTATAATCCATCGCACCTTTCTCTTCCAAAGTATTCACCAACGACGCTATAGTGGAACCTTTTTGACCAATTGCGACATAGATACAATACACAGGGTTACCTTCTTCAAAATTGGAACGCTGATTGATAATTGTATCAATAGCAATACTTGTTTTCCCCGTTTCTCTATCGCCGATTATCAACTCACGCTGACCTCGACCTATAGGGATAAGTGCATCAACCGACTTCAAACCTGTTTGAAGGGGCTCTTTCACTGGCTGACGAAAAATAACTCCTGGAGCCTTACGTTCCAACGGCATCTCTATCAACTCTCCAGAAATCGGGCCTTTACCATCAAGCGGATTTCCAATAGGGTCAATAACTCGTCCCAACATATTTTCTCCAACATTGATAGAAGCAATTCGGTGTGTTCTTTTAACAGTGAAACCTTCTTTTATTTTTTCGCTATTACCCAAAAGCACCGCACCAACATTATCCTCATCAAGGTTCATCACAATAGCATTCATTCCATTTTCGAACTCCAACAATTCATTGGCTTCAGCATTTTTCAGACCATAAATACGAACCACGCCATCGCTAACCTGCAATACAGTCCCAACTTCTTCGAACTGAAGACTCAGATTTATTCCTTCCAATTGTTGACGCAAAATATCAGATACTTCGCTGACTTTTACATTTTCTGACATATTCTCAATTTATATCTATGTTTTTCAATTAGTTATGTTTCAAATTCTTTTTGAGCTGAACAAATTGACTCTTAACAGAAGCATCCAATCTTACCCCATCAATATCCAATATGAACCCGCCAAGAATTTCTTCATCCACCTTGGTTTTCAACTCTATTTTCTCCACATTATCTTTATCTAATAACTGTTGAATAAGAGTTGTTGTTTTTTCGTCAACCGACACCGCAGTTGTCAGTTTTCCATAAAAAATTCCTTTTTCTTTTCTATACAAATCACAAAAAGTCAATGCAATACGTTGCAAAAAAACTTCTCTATTGTTCTGTAAAATCAGATCAACTATTTTTTCAAAAACGACGATCTTTTTACCCTTTGTAGCAATAAGAATTAACTCTTTTTTTTGCATTTTTGACAATGTCGGATTTTCCAAAATTGGTGCAAAATCTGCATACAAAGAAAAACTCTCTATCAAACACTCCATTGCTTGATAAACCTCTTCCTCTGCATTATTCTTCACAGAGAAATCCAACAATGCTTTTGCATATCGTTTTGAAATTAGTCCTACATTCATCAATGAGAAGTTTTAATTTCGTTCAAAAGACGCTCTATCATCTCTGCTTGTTTCTTATCATTTTTCAAATCATCTCGAACCACTTTCTCGGCAATTTGAATTGATATCTCAGCAATTTGGTCTTTTACCTCATTTAACGCACGTTCCTTTTCTGCGACAATTTGCTCTTTTGTTGCTTCAACAATTTTTTTAGCTTCTTCCGATGCCGCATTTTTTGCATCTTGAATAATTTGTTTACGCATCTCAGCTGCCTCTTTCAAGATTTTCACTTCTTCCTCATGAGCTTTTGCTATTATCGCAGCCGTTTCTATTTTGATATTCTCAAGTTGTTTATTCGCTTCTTCTGCCGATTTTACTGATTCGTTGATAAACGAAGTGCGCTTTTCGACCATACCAGTAATCACTGGCCAGCCAAATTTTGCAAGAATTAGGAAGACTATTCCGAATGCTAAAAGCATCCAGAATAGCAATCCTGTTTCGGGCATTAGTAATGACATACTCTTTTAGATTATAGAGCCATCAAACAAACCACAATAGCAAACAAAGCCGCTCCTTCAATCAATGCAGCAATGATAATCATTGTTGTACGAATGTCGCCTGCCGATTCTGGTTGACGAGCAATTGCTTCCATCGCACTTGAACCAATTTTACCGATTCCTAAACTTGCACCAATAACAGCCAAAGCTGCTCCAAGAGTTGCACCTATTTGTGCCAAAACTACTTCTCCTAAAATTGTTGCTAACATAATACTTTATTTTTTAATGATTAAATATAATAAATTCTATTCTTTAATGATGAGATTCCACCCTCGAGAGTCCTATAAAGACCGAAGAAAGCATCGTAAATACATATGCTTGTATATAAGCAACGAGCAATTCTAAACAATTCATAAATATCGAAAACAACACAGAAACCACCGTCATACTTCCATTAACCACTTCACCCATTTGCGCTGTAATAAATACCAAGCATGTTAGTCCTAAAACAATGGAATGTCCCGCCATAATATTTGCAAAAAGACGAATAATTAAGGCAAAAGGTTTGGTAAAAATTCCGAACAACTCAATCACTGGCATCAAAGGGATTGGAGCTTTCATCCAAGTAGGAACTTCTGGCCAAAGAATCTCTTTCCAATACTCTTTTGTGCCAAAAATATTAACCGCAAAAAATGTGCACAAGCCCAAAACTATTGTAACCGCAATATTTCCCGTTGTATTTGCACCTCCCGGGAAAATAGGAATCAAACCCATTATGTTGTTAAAAAATATAAAGAAAAATGCCGTCAAAAGATAGGGAGCATATTTTTTATAATCCTTCCCAACGCAAGGTTTTATGATATCGTCGTGCACCGACATTATAAGCATTTCCATCACTCCTCGAAATCCTTTAGGTGCTTCCATCGGCTTTTTTTTGTACCACTTTGCTACCCAAAGAACAATAAAAACAAGCAACAAACAATTTATAATCAGAGCCAAAGCATTTTTAGTAAGAGAAAAATCCCACGGACGAACTTCCTCTCCTTGCGCATTGACTTCTACAATTTTACCTGCATATTTACCATCTTTTTCCCCTATTCTAAAACCCTTAAATGACTCTTCGTGATGAAATACGGAAAACATAAACATATGAAATCCAGATTGCTCACTAAACAAGATAATAGGCAACGGGATAGAAATATGTTTCCCATTGACAGATGTAATATGCCACTCGTACGAATCTCCAATGTGATCAAAAATTATTTCTTTAACATTAATTTTTTCACCTTCTTCAGTTGGAGTACTTGCACAGATATTCACAGAAAAAAATACCGACAAGAATAATATGTAAAAAAGCCTTCTCATTTCTTTTTCAAAAAAGCTAATACATAATAAATCTCAGCGCAAAGATGAGCAAAAAAGAATCCCATAAAGGATACTACAAAACTCAAATTATGCTCTTGAACTTTACGCAAATACAACATAACAAAAACAATGCAAAATAACAGTTTAATTATTTTTGAGGAAAAATAGACCACTAAAAGTTTATTTTCCGATAGAAACTTCGTAGCCTCAAAGGCTACAATCGTCATCACACAAAGTGCAACAAAAAACAAAGGCAATAAAGGAAACAAAGAAAAATAATACATAGGCGCAACCGTTTGATATGCCACATATCCAACAAGAGCTACTCCTAAAATAATGCCAACAAAAATCAACGCTTGCTTCATTTCTCTATTATTTTTTCCACACAAACCGAAACTTTATTCTTTTTTATTTCTGCAAAACCTCCATCTATCCGAAAAGAAAAAACTTTATCATCTTTAAAAAAAGATATTTTTCCAGCAACAAGTGAAGATATTATTGGAGCGTGATTCTGCAAAACAGTAAAAGCACTCTTCTCTCCGGGCAACGAAACCGAAGTCACATTATCGTGAACGATTTTTGTTTCTGGTGAAATAATTTCCAATTTCATTTTTATGCTTTTTTTGCTGCAGCAAGCAATTTCTCGCCTTTTGCTATTGCATCGTCAATTGTTCCAACATTCAAAAATGCCATTTCGGGCAGATAATCAACTTCTCCATCCAAAATCATTTTGAAACCACGTATAGTTTCTTCTATTGGCACCATTACACCCGGCACTCCCGTAAACTGCTCTGCCATGTGGAAAGGTTGGGAGAGAAAACGTTGGACTTTTCTTGCTCTATTCACAGTTGTTTTATCTGCTTCGGAGAGTTCCTCCATACCCAAAATAGAGATAATATCCTGCAACTCTTTGTTACGTTGCAAAATTTGCTTTACACGCTGCGCAGTGTTATAGTGATCTTCTCCAACAATTTGAGGATCAAGGATTCGAGAAGTTGACTCCAAAGGATCAACAGCAGGATAAATCCCCAATTCCGCAATTTTACGACTCAACACAGTTTTTGCATCCAAATGAGCAAACGTAGTAGCAGGAGCAGGGTCTGTCAAGTCATCAGCTGGCACGTAGACTGCCTGTACTGATGTGAT
>JAGCAG010000089.1 GCA_017652785.1 Paludibacteraceae bacterium
AGATTTTCTGTTTGTTTCTACGGTTGATGTCGATCATTTTTACAAATACAAAGGTCGTGGTTTTTTGAAAAATTGTGCATTGTTTCTTCGGGATTTGTTTTATGATTTCTCGCAGTTTAAGCAGCGTTTTTTTGTTTTTTTTGGTTTTAAGCAAGACCCTTGGTTCAATTTTGAACGTGTTTAAAAATTTCATCAAAAGCATCAACAGATTTTTACCTATTTTTTTCATGTTGGGGGCAAAGGTTTGTTTGATAAACGTTGTAAGAATCCTTACGATAAAAGTTATCAAAAAGCAGTAGCAGAGCAAGCAGAACGAAATGAAGTTGGGCTTCACACTTCCTATCAGTCGGCTTTTGATAAGGATGAAATTTTGTTTGAAAAAAACATTTTGCAACAATGGATTGGAAAAGAAATTACCTCTCATCGATTTCATTTTTTGCGATTTTCGTTGCCAAAAAGTTACCAGATTTTACAAAATGTAGGTATTTTTGAAGATTATTCGATGGCTTATGCACAGCAGATTGGTTTTAGGGCAAGTACGTGTGTGCCATTTTATTTTTACGATTTGAGCATTGAGCAAGAAACGTTGTTGAAGATTGTACCAACTGTACTGATGGACACCACTTTGGCAACGCATCTACGCCTTTCTCCCGAAGAGGCTTTTCCTCTTGTAACGGAGTTGGTTGATAATGTTCGTTCTGTGAAGGGAGTGTGTGTGTTTATTCTTCACAATGAACTTTTTTCGGGAGAGAAGGATAAATGCTGTTGGGAAGGTTTTTATGATACAATTTTTGAATATATCAGCAATTTACAAAGAAACAATTCGGTAAAATGAGCAATTATAAATTTAATAGAATAGCAGTTAAAATCGGTAGTAATGTATTGACAAAATCTGACGGAATGTTGGATATTGCTCGAATAGAACAAATTGTGGAGCAAGTCGTGGAGTTGCATCAGAATGGAGTAGAAATTGTGCTTGTGTCGTCGGGAGCAGTGGCTTCTGGTAAGGCAGAACTGAAACCTGCAAGAAAGATGGATTCTGTGGAGCTTCGTCAACTTTTTTCGGCAGTTGGTCAGGCTAAATTGATAAATTGTTATTATGATTTGTTTCGGCAGAAAAACATTATTTGTGGTCAGGTTCTAACCACAAAAGAGAGTTTTGGATCGCGTAGACATTATCTTAATCAGCAACAATGTATGAGGGTAATGTTGGAAAACAACGTGGTGCCTATTGTGAATGAAAATGACACAATTTCCGTTACAGAACTAATGTTTACCGACAATGACGAACTTTCTGGACTTATTGCTACAATGATGGATGTTGATGCGCTGATTATTTTAAGTAATATAGACGGAATTTACGATGGAGATCCAAACGATGAATCTTCGTCGGTGATTCGGAAAATTAAATCTTCTCAAAATTTGAATCAATATATTCAAACAAAAAAATCGTCGCTCGGAAGAGGAGGTATGATGACCAAAACTCGGATAGCACGAAAGGTTGCAAAAGAGGGTATTCCGGTGTTTATTGCAAATGGCAAGAAAGACGGAATTTTAATTGATTTGCTAACGAATGAAAATACTATAAGCACATTTTTTGAACCAGAACCGAAAGAGATTTCAAGTGTAAAAAAATGGATTGCTCATTCTGAAGATTTTGCAAAAGGGAAGGTTGTTGTCAACGAAGGAGCAAAAAATGCTTTGCTAAAAAGTGAGGCTCATAGTCTTCTTCCTGTCGGAATCATTGATGTAAAAGGCAATTTTGAGCGTTACGATATTGTGAAAATCGAAGATGAGTCGGGACATGTGCTTGGTGTTGGAAAAGCAGAATATGATAGCACAAAAATCAGACAACTAAAAGGACAAAATAATCAACGACCTTTTATTCATTACAACTATTTGTGTGTAGAAGTAGGTTGAAGCGTTTTTTTAGAGTAACCCAAGTTCCAATTTAGCTTCTTCGCTCATCATTTCTTTGTCCCACTCGGGTTCGAAAACAAGGTTTATTTCTACCTTTCCGATGTTTTCAACTGATTCGACTTTCATTTTTACATCTTCGACAATGAAATCGGCAGCTGGACAGTTTGGAGCAGTGAGTGTCATGTCTATTGTAACATTTTTGTTATCAGATACTTCAATTTTATAAATTAATCCTAAATCATACACGTTTACGGGTATTTCGGGATCGAAAACTGTGCGAAGCATTTCTACAATTTTTGTTTCTAACGTCAAAAAACTATCCATTGTTGTTCTTATACTTGGTGTTAATTTTTTCTAGAAAATCATCTAAGAATTGGCAATGAGCCAACTGTCCGTTTATTGTTGCAACGTTCTCAACTTTTGCTCTGACGCAGAGTTTCATGTCTGGCAGACGATAAATATGTTGGAAGAATGTGTATTTTATACCATCTTTTACGAGGTTGAGTTTACTTATAAATCTGTCTTTTGAGCGCAAAGGCACTTTGTATGAGATTTCTATTCGTGCCACCACCAAATCAATACCTTCGTTGTGCAACTGTGCAAAACTTAAATCGTTTTCAAGTAAAAATTCGTGACGCGTATGTTCTAGATAATGTTGGTAATTTGCATTATTTACAATGCCTTGTAAATCACATTCATAGTCGCGCACTTTGAATTCTAGTTCGTAGATGAAATTCATTTTAAATTTTATTTTCAAACATACGCCGACAAAAGTACAAAAAACAAATAAAATGTTTGAAAAAATAGGGCAGTGTCAAACGATTTATCTGACTCAAACTATCTACTTTTTTGTTACCTTTGCACTCATAAAATATTACATATGTCAACAAGAATTTCTGAATTGGGCGAATTTGGTTTAATTCGTCGTCTTACCGAAGATATAGAACTTACAAACGAATCAACCATCAAGGGCGTTGGAGATGATGCAGCAGTGATTGATTTTAAGGATAAACAAACACTTGTTACAACAGATTTATTACTCGAAGGAGTGCATTTTGATTTGGTCTACACTCCGCTCAAACACTTGGGTTACAAGGCTGCAGTTGTAAATTTTTCGGATATTTATGCAATGAATGGACGCCCAACTCAAATCGTGGTTTCGATTGGTATTTCGCAACGTATGTCGGTGGAATCAGTAGAGGCAATTTATGATGGAATTTTGTTGGCTTGTGAGCGTTATGGTGTTGATTTAGTTGGAGGAGATACTTCGTCTTCTCTTACGGGGCTGACCATTAGTATTACATGTCTTGGAGAGGTCGAAAAAGAAAAAGTTGTCTGTCGCTCAGGAGCAAAAGAAAATGATTTGATTTGCGTCTCAGGGAATTTGGGTGCAGCTTATATGGGTTTACAACTTTTGGAAAGAGAAAAAGCAGTTTTTTTGAATACAGAAGAAAAAAATCGAGTTCAACCAGACTTTGCAACTCACGATTATATTCTTGAGCGTCAGCTGAAACCAGAGGCAAGAAAGGATATTATTGAGGTTTTGAGAAAAAATGATATTCTTCCAACTTCTATGATTGACGTTTCCGATGGTCTATCTTCTGAACTTTTGCATATTTGCCACGCAAGTAAAAAAGGTTGTAAGGTTTATGAGGAGAACATTCCTATCGATTATCAAACTGCTAAAATGGCAGAAGAATTCAATATGAATTTGACAACGGCAGCACTCAATGGTGGAGAAGATTATGAGTTGTTATTTACTGTTCCTTTGGAAAAATATGAATTGGTAAAGGTTTTGGAAGAAGTCAGAATTATTGGTCATATCACTTCCGAAAGCGAAGGAACAAGCCTTATTACTCGCGACGGTCAATCGTTTGAACTTAAAGCTCAAGGTTGGAACGGATTTGAAAATAGTAAGAAATAATAAAATAGGAAAATATAATGAAACCACTTAACGAAATTAAAATTGGAATAGCTAGCGATCATGCTGGTTTTGAACTTAAACAATATCTTCTCAGTTTTTTGAAAGATAAAGGATGCACGGTTACAGATTTTGGAACAAATAGTACGGCAAGTTGCGATTATCCTGATTTTGCACATCCTTTGGCAAATGCAATTGAGAAGAACGAATGCGATTTTGGGATCGCTATTTGTGGAACAGGTAATGGAATTAGTATAACGTTAAATAAACATCAATCAATTCGTGCTGCTCTCTGCTGGGATACTCCTCTTGCTGAACTTGCTCGTCAGCACAACGACGCCAATATTCTTTCGCTTCCTGCACGTTTCATTTCTGCAGAAAAGGCAGTGGAGATGGTTGAGGCTTTTTTTTCAACTGATTTTGAAGGCGGAAGACATCAAGCTCGAGTTGATAAAATAGCATTGAAATAGCAAAAAGAATTTCTTTAAGAATTAAAAAAAGGAAGAGCAAACTGAAGTGAACCCCAAAGTTTGGACAAAAAACTTTGGGGTTTATTTTATGCGAAAGAAACACGATTATTCAGCATTGCTAAAATATATGCATATGCTTAAAGATGGATACTCAATCAATTACATCCATCACAACTATGGTAT
>JAGCAG010000009.1 GCA_017652785.1 Paludibacteraceae bacterium
CGATACTCAGGAAATTCGGTCCTTAACTCGTTCAGCAGTTCGGTTGCTTCTTGATGCGAAAGGCAATTTCCAACACGCACTTTCCAAAAAGGAGAATTGTAGGTAACGTATATTTTTGCGTCAGGAAGTTTTTCCTTAACGGCAGTTTCTATAGAAAAAGCTGTTTGTTTTGCCGTTCGAGGAGTGTTGCTCGAATAAAGTTGTATTCTAAACCCTTTGACGGTTTGTCCTTCGCCGATATTGCGATTGTTGATTTTTCCGTCCAGGATAGGCGACTGATGTACCACTATTGTTGCTTTTGTAATGGAGTCGGGCGCAGCGAGCTGTTCCATGAAAGTCAACTTTTTTTCGTTCGCCACCGAGTCGGTTTTCTGCACAAACAAGGCAGCCATATCTATGATGTTTTGAGCAAAAAGAACATTTGCCAAAAACATCACCACAATCAATATAAAAATTCGATTCCTCATACAGAAAAACTGAGCAAAGATACAAATTATTATGAGTTTAGTTATGTTTTGCCTACTTTTGCACTCTAAATTTTACATCATGTCGTTACCACTTACATTGGGGAAAGAACCAGTTGCCAAATTGCTGAAACAATATGCCATTCCAGCTATTGTTGCAATGACGGCATCTTCGCTCTACAACATGGTGGATAGCATTTTTATCGGGCATGGCGTAGGCGCTTTAGCCATTTCGGGTTTGGCCGTAACCTTTCCTTTTATGAACTTAGCGGCAGCGTTTGGCGCAATGGTAGGCGTAGGCGCAAGCACGTTGCTTTCTGTAAAACTCGGCGCAAAAGATTACGACGAAGCCAAAAAGATTGTGGGTAACGTTATCGCACTTAACGTAATCATAGGCACAGTATTTATGTTGGTGTCGCTCACTTTTCTCGATCCCATTCTTTACTTTTTTGGAGCCAGTGAGCACACAATAGGTTATGCCAGAAGCTATATGCAAATAATCCTTATTGGGAATGTCATTACACATTTGTATTTAGGACTAAATTCGGTGATTCGCTCCTCGGGTCATCCTCATCAGGCAATGATAGCAACAATCGCCACTGTAGTGTTAAATTCGATACTCGACCCTATTTTTATTTTTGTGTTTGATTGGGGAATCAGAGGTGCAGCCATTGCAACCATTTTGGCTCAGATTTTTGCATTAGTTTGGGTTGTTTCCATTTTAACTTCGAAAAATGAAGTTATACGTTTGGACAAGCATTTCCTACGACTCGATTTGCACATTGCAAAAGATGCTCTTTCTATTGGGTTGTCACCATTTTTAATGAATGTAGCTTCGTGCTTTATTGTGATTCTCATCAACAATGGTTTGCAACGTTATAGTGGCGATTTGGCAATTGGTGCGTTTGGCATTGTCAATCGTGTGATTTTTGTAATTGTAATGATAGTAATGGGGTTGAACCAGGGAATGCAACCTATTGCTGGGTACAACTATGGAGCAAAACAAATGAATCGTGTGATGGAGGTTTTTTGGCTAACTGTAAAATGTGCAACAGCAATAACAACAATTGGTTTTTTACTTGGAGAATTTTTTACAAAACAAATTGTTTCCATTTTTACTACTGATCAGGAATTGGTTGAGCACGCTGTCTTTGGACTACGATTGGCCGTTGCCGTATTTCCTTTTGTTGGCTTTCAGATGGTAACATCCAACTTCTTTTTGAGCATAGGGAATCCTCACAAAGCAATTTTTCTTTCGCTCACTCGCCAACTGATTTTTCTAATACCGATGCTTATTGTTTTGCCTACGTTCTTGGGAGTAACGGGAGTTTGGTTAAGTATGCCTCTTTCTGATGCTGCATCGAGCATAGTTTCTGCAATTATGATAGGTCTCTACATCAAAAAGCAACAAAAAAAGTTATAATCCTTTTTCCCGACGTTCGGCTTCGGTTTTGAGATTCTTTACGAAACCTTCGGCACGCCATTCTATGAGACTTTTATATTTCTTTTTGGTAATAAAGAGATCGAAAAACCAATTAAATTTGACATTGATAGTTATAGCAAAAAGCTGATTCCCATCTGATTGAGGTTTGATAACAAATGTTCCGAAAGCTTTTTTCAAAAAAATGTTTGAGTGAAAAATATCAACCAAAATATAGGTACTCCCATCTTCTTTGATTGTTTTAGTCACCTTACTTTCGATATCAATATCCTTAAAAGTTTTGATTCCTGGAACTTTTATGTCGCAATAAATGTGTCCAATACCTGTTTCGGGATTGAAAATAGCTTGTTTTAATATTAATAAAACCTCATCTTTCTCTTCATCATTTTGCTGCCCAAGATCTTTCAATGCCCATTCAAAAAGCAAATCTGGGTTTCCTCTGAATTGCCCAATAAAATCGTCAATAACTTCGTTGGCAATACGGTTTGAACAATGAATGATTTTTTGACAATAGGTTTTGTAAAAACCATCTTCTTTGTTGGTTGTCAAAATGTTTTTCTCTGCCGAAAGATTGGCAAAGATTGCACAAAATAAGATGCAAAAAATCAACTTTTTCACCCTTCCCTCTCTACTTATTCCGTAGGCAAAAGTACAAAAAAAGAGGTTATCCATTAAGAACAACCTCCACCAATTATAACATTAAAAACCTATGAAAAAAATTTTATCTAACTCTTCCTACGTAAGATCCATCGCGAGTATCGATTTCGATAGTTTCTCCTTCGCTAATGAACAAAGGAACTCTTACTTCTGCTCCACTTTCTACAGTCGCAGGTTTTAGAGTGTTTGTTGCAGTATCGCCTTTCAACCCAGGTTCGGTGTAAGTTACTTTCATAGTTACTTTTACAGGCAATTCGGCATAAAGAATCGTATCTGTTGAAGCATCAGAAACAACGTCGCAAACCAAACCTTCAGTTAAGAAATCAACACCTGTAATCATATTTTTTTCAATAATCACATCGTCCCAAGTTTCTTGGTTAAGGAAGTGATATTGATCTCCTTCGTTGTAAGAATATTGAAAAGGACGACGTTCAACGCGTACATCTTCCAATTTCTCACCAATGTTAAAACGACGTTCTAACACGTAACCATTAACAACGTCTTTCAACTTTGTGCGCATAAACGTGTTACCTTTTCCTGGCTTTACGTGCAAAAAATCAATACAAAAATATAATTTACCATCCATTCGGATAGCTGTTCCAATTTTAATGTCTTGAGCGTTAATCATAAGTAAATATTTATTAAAATGAGTTGCAAAGATAAATAATTTTATAAAACGTTTTCTTGTTTTTGCCTATTTCCGTACTAATGTTCCAATTTTTTCACCAGAAAGGACTTTCTTTAGATTTCCTTTTGTATCCATCTCAAACACAATGATAGGCAAATTGTTTTCTTTACACATTGTTGTTGCGGTAAGATCCATCACTTTAAGACCACGAGCATAAATTTCATCAAAACTAATTTCGTCAAATTTTGTCGCCGAAGAATCTTTTTCTGGATCGGCAGTGTAAATACCATCAACACGCGTACCTTTGAGCATTACATCAGCTTCAATTTCAATACCACGAAGCGAAGATCCCGTATCAGTTGTAAAATAAGGATTGCCTGTTCCGCCAGACATAATTACCACATTGCCGTCTTCAAGTAGACGAATAGCTTTTTCTTTACTAAAAAAATCACCTATTGGCTCCATCCGAACTGCAGTAAGAACTCGATTCTTCACTCCAATTGCACACAATGCACTACTTAGAGCTAAACTATTAATCACAGTAGCAAGCATCCCCATCTGATCGCCTTTAACTCGATCAAAACCTTTGGTTGCTCCGCTCAATCCGCGAAAAATATTTCCACCTCCAATAACAATTCCTATTTGTACTCCTTCCGAAGCAATTTCACCGATTTGTTCCGCATAATCAGTAAGGCGGTTTTCATCTATTCCGTAACCTTTTTGCCCCATAAGAGACTCCCCGCTCAGTTTGAGCAATATTCTTTTGTATTTCATAGTGTTATATTTTTAGGATTTCTTTGCCCAAGTATCTTTTAGAGATACAGTTCGGTTTATGATTAAATTTTCTGATGTACTATCAAGGTCAATGGTAAAGTAACCTACTTTCAGGAACTGAAAATGATCCATTGGTTGAGCAGATTTAAGATAAGATTCCACCTTACAACCCTTAATAATTTTCAGCGAATCAGGATTTAACAATTCGCGAAAATCGCCACCGGCAGCAGAAGGATCTTCAACTGAAAACAAACGATCGTACAAACGAACTTCTGCATCAATAGCAGAATTAATCTCTACCCAATTTATTGTGCTCTTCACCTTTCTGTTTCCACCTTCTGTTCCACTCTTTGTTGTTGGATCGTAGGTGCAAAAAACTGTTGTAACATTTCCTTTTTCGTCGGTTTCATAACCCGTAGCTTGAATAATATAAGCACTCTTAAGGCGAACTTCTCTACCATTTGGAGAAAGACGGAAAAAGTCTTTTGGTGCATCAATCATAAAATCGCCTCGTTCGATATAAAGTTCTTTACCAAACACCAACTCACGAGAACCCAAACCTTCATTCTCGGGATTGTTTTCTGTTGTAAGAATCTCTTTTTCGTTCTCTGGATAATTTGTAATTACCAATTTTATGGGATCAAGAATAGCACATACACGAGCTGCTTTGGGTTTCAAATCTTCTCGAATAGAGTGCTCAAGCAACGAAACATCAATTGTTCCTTCAACTTTGGTATAACCAATTTTATCAACAAAATTTCGAATTGACTCTGGAGTATAACCACGACGACGAAGTCCGCAAACTGTTGGCATACGAGGATCGTCCCAACCAGCGACCAACCCTTCTTGAACCAATTGAAGCATTTTTCTCTTGCTCATAACAGTATAGTTTAGGTTCAAACGATTGAATTCTCTTTGTTTAGGGCGATAATCAGGAGTCACAAACTGATCCAAATACCAATCGTACAAAGGGCGATGCACTTCAAACTCAAGTGTGCAGATAGAGTGTGTTACTCCCTCAAAGTAGTCGCTTTGCCCATGTGCAAAATCGTACATAGGATAAACTTTCCACTTGTTACCTGTTCGGTGATGTGGATGCGACGTAATAATTCGGTACATAATAGGATCACGGAAATGCATATTGCTATGCGCCATATCTATTTTTGCACGAAGAACCATGGCTCCGTCAGGGATTTCTCCATTTGTCATTTTTTCAAAAAGAAGCAAATTCTCTTCGATAGGACGATTACGAAATGGGCTTTCAGTTCCTGGTTCGGTCGGAGTTCCTTTTTGTTGTGCTATAGTTTCTGCCGATTGTTCATCAACATAAGCTTTGCCTTCTTTAATAAAACGAATGGCCAAATCGTGTAACTGTTGAAAATAATCAGAAGCATAATATAGATTTTCCCACTGAAAACCAAGCCATTGAATATCCTCTTTTATAGAATCAACATATTCAACATCTTCTTTCACGGGATTCGTATCATCGAAACGAAGGTTACAAATACCTCCGTATTTTTGAGCAATACCAAAATCCATACAAATGGCTTTGGCATGCCCAATATGCAAATAACCATTTGGTTCTGGCGGGAAACGTGTCTGTATGCGACCATCGTTCAATCCCTCTTTTAGATCATTTTCAACTATTTGTTCAATAAAGTTCAAACTCTTTTTAGGAGTTTCTTTGGTGTTTTCTTGTGTTTGAGTCATCGTTTGATTTATTTATCTAAACTTTCGTATAAAGAATTTTTACTCTTGAATTCGGGAACAATTTGTTTCATTTTTTGAACAATCAAAAAATCTTTGAAAGAAAAACTCAAATCTATGAGTTCATCAATTTGCTTAGAAACAACGTCGTAATCATATTCTTGCACTGTAGCAATCATAATCTTTTTGTGAGAAGTTTCTTTGGTGATTTCTTTCATATTAAGAAGTTCTTCGTAAAGTTTCTCTCCCGGACGAAGTCCTGTGTATTCAATCATAATATCAACATTAGGAGTAAATCCAGCTAAACGAATCATTTTTTTTGCCAAATCATCAATTTTTACCGGTGTGCCCATATCAAAAATAAAAATCTCGCCACCTTTACCCAATGTTCCTGCTTCAAGAACAAGGTTGCAAGCTTCTGGAATAGTCATAAAGTAACGAATGATTTCTGGATGGGTTACTTTTACTGGACCACCTTCCTCTATTTGACGTTTGAAAATAGGTATCACAGATCCATTTGAACCAAGTACATTTCCAAAACGCGTAGTAATAAAATTAGTAGAATTATTCTCTTTTTGACTTATCTTTCTAAAATAAGACTGAACATAAATTTCAGCAATACGCTTCGAAGCTCCCATTATATTTGCGGGATTCACGGCTTTGTCCGTTGAAATCATCACAAACTTTTTCACTTTGTATTTTACCGCAAGATCTGCCATATTTTTTGTTCCAAGAACGTTGGTTTGAATGGCTTCAACAGGATTATCTTCAAGCATTGGAACATGTTTGTATGCTGCTGCATGATAAATTACGTCAGGTTTGTACTCACTAATGACATATTCCATTCGTTCTTTATTGCGAACATCGCCAAGAAATGGCAAGAAATTTACTTTTGGAAACAATTGTTTGATTTCGTTTTTTATCTCAAAAAGTGCGGTTTCTGATTGGTCGAGCACGATGAGAAGTTTTGGATTGAAAGAACAGACTTGTCGAGCAATTTCGCTCCCGATGGAACCTGCGGAGCCTGTTATAAGAACCACTTTTTCGAACAAATCTTTTGAGATTTCACTCTTATCAATGCTAATCTCTTTCCGTTCCAAAAGATCTTGAATTTCAATCTTTTGAATAGACCTCACGTCAACTGAAGAGGTTTCAGCATTGTATTCAGAAAAGTTCGATGTTGTTAATATTGTAATTCCTTTTTCCAAAAAAACATCAATTACTTCAACCACATTAGGAGCCTGCATTTTCAGTGGAGAAATAATAATTTTTTTTACGTTTTTCTTAGCAATGACTTTTAGAGCATTAGGAAGTGAAAAAACTTTTGCGCCAAGAATCTGAAGATGATTATCGGCTTTTTCGTCAATAAAACCTACAATTTGGTAATTAGAATGTTCTGCTTTGAGCGATTTTGCAATGGCAACACCTCCTTTTCCTGCACCATAAATCATTATATTTTCAGTGCGAAGTAAAATGCCATTTTCCAATCTTATTTGTTCAAAAAATGTTTTTACAAATAATCGCAACGAAAAAAGCAACACAATATTCAAAAGCGAAAAAAGTAGAATTTCTACAATAAGGAATGTGGGTGGGAAAGCATCAATTTTATTACTAAGAATATGTACAAAAAAGAGACCTCCCATTGTAAACAGCACTGACAAGAATAGTTTAAACAAGTCTACATAGGCCGAATATCGCAAAATACCAGCATAAGTTTTGAAAATAAAGAAACTCACTGCTTGAATAATCAATACAATCCACACATCTGGGAAGAAACCGACTGTATCCAGATTTGAAGAAAAATAATTTCCCAAACTTTGAGCAAAAGGTCGCAGACAAACAAAATAAACAATTAAGAAAGAGAAAAACGTAATGATCATATCCAAAGCAAAGACCACCCAACGAGGCAAATAGCGCAACGAAGAAATCTTTCTCAAGAAATACAATTTTTTGGTTTCCATAGCAGTTTTCTTTATTTTACGTTTTCTAAAGTTGTCGTCAAAAACTCCCAAAATCTTTGAACACTAAGAATATTCACTTTCTCATCAGGAGAATGAGGATGAAGAATTGTTGGACCAAAAGATATCATATCAAGATCTCCTTTTTTTGCGCCAATAATGCCACATTCAAGTCCTGCATGAATAACCTTTATTTCTGGTTTTCTCCCAAATTTTTGAGTGTATACATCGGACATTATTGCCATTATTTCAGACTTCATATCAGGAGTCCAACCAGGATAATTTCCTGAAAATTCCACTTTTGCTCCTGCCAAAAGGAATAAACTTTCGACCATAGAAGCAAGTTCCTCCTTTTTACTTTCCATTGAACTACGAATAAGCGAAGCAACAAATACATTTTCTCCATCCGACTTTACTATTGAAAGGTTGTTGGAGGTTTCAACCGTATTAGGCATTTCGGGTATAAATCGAAGAACACCATTAGGGCAAGCAGTAATGGCATTTACCAAATCGTCTTGAATCTCTTCTGGAATTAAACCTTGAGGCAAATCCACCTCTTTTAATGTAAAAGAGATTTTATTTTCAACCGATTTGTATTCTTCGTTAAAAAGTTCTTCGTATTCTTGAACTAGGTTAGAAACTTCGTCGAAACCCTCTGCAGGAATAGTAACAACAGCAGTTGCTTCGCGAGGGATTGCATTTCTCATATTGCCACACTCAATACTTGAAAGTCTTGCTTCGTAAAGCATAATGGCTTCTTTTAGAAAGCGGAACATCAATTTAGCCGCATTTGCTCGTCCACAATTAATTTCTATCCCAGAATGGCCTCCTCTTAATCCAGATAGTTTTATTTCCAAAGCAATATCACCGTTAGGAACTGCAACTTCGTTGTACTTGAAGGTAATGTTTGCATCTACTCCCCCTGCACAACCAACAAACAACTCCCCTTCTTCTTCCGAATCCATATTGAGCAAAATATTTCCATCAAAGAAATTTTCAGCCAAACCTTTTGCCCCTACCATTCCGACTTCTTCATCGACAGTAAAAAGAGCCTCGATTGGTCCGTGAGCAATATCGTTCGATTCAAGAATAGCCAAAATAGCAGCAACTCCAATACCGTTGTCGGCACCCAATGTGGTTTTCAAAGCTTTAAGCCAATTATCTTTTTCGACAATTAGAGTCAAAGGATCTTTCTCAAAATCGTGATTTACATCAGCATTTTTTTGAGGGACCATATCCAAATGACTTTGCAAAACAACAATAGGTGCATCTTCACGGCCTTTGGTGGCGGATTTTTTTATCAAAATATTCCCTACCTTATCAATATCAAATTTTAAGTTGTTTTGTTTTGCAAAATCAACAATAAACTCACTAATCTTGCTCAAATACCCTGATGGATGAGGGATTTGACAAATCTGATAAAAGTTTTTCCACAATGCCAAGGGTTGCAATGTACGGATATCTACGTTATTTTCCATTATCGACTCTTTTTGCTCCTCCAATTTTGCAAAAGTAATGATAAGTGCTGATTTATTCGCCAATGAGAGAGCAAAAAGTTTTTGCTGTAAATCGTTCATAAAAGAAAAGAATCATCAATTGATGATTCTTTATAAAAACTTTTTTGCTTAGTATAAAAATTTACCTGACATCAATCTTTTCTTTTCGTGAACAAAGCAATAGATATAAACTTTCCCTCCACGCGCAAAGCGGAAAATTTTCCCATTCGCATCCTTGCTGTCAAGATTATCATTTGCTCCGATTATAGGAACTTCTCCCACATCAATCATTCTACCTGACGGTTCAAAAATGTAAACCCGCACATTGTTTCGTTTCGAAGTCGCTTTCCAACGACCTCCACCCAAGGCCATCCAACGAACATCATCAGGAGTAGGAGCATCTCCTGGATTTTCGGTAGAATACTTAAATAAAATCTTGTATTGTGATGTTGACAAATCCTCTGCTTGGCATGTAATAAGAGTTTCTTCTCCAACTGGTTTTGTTATAACTGATATTATTTGCGAATCTTCTTGTTTTTCTGGCAATATAGAGGGGATTGTATCACCTTGATACAACATATACTCGTAATAAAATACAGTTGGGTCAAAAGTTTCCATTGAGAGCCCATCAACCTTAATATCTTTCAAAAGCGAATTATTTGACAACAAAATTTTCACATTAATTACATAGTAATTTGGAATACCATTTTCTGCCGTTACTGTGATTAAAAACTCTGTAGACTTCGTTTGTGAGATAGTTACCGTTTGAGAATTTTCGCCACGGTCAAAATCAATATCTTCTTTCTTAATAATGCTACTTGAATCAGTACCAATAGGATATACTAGCGTATAAACTACAGAATCAGGATTAAATATACTAGCAATGTTTCCTACTTCATAATTACCAAAATAAACTTCGTAAGGATCATTTTGTTTTGTACCGATAGTTACTCCTTCAACTCTTAAATCGGCAAGTTTGTTATTGTCGGATTTTAGCACTTCAAAGTTGATAGTATAAGTTTCTGTACCAACTCCATCTTGTGCCACAATCGTAATTGTTGCCGATTCGATACCGTTTGTCTCAAGTGTTGCACTTGTGATGTCAGGCACTGTTGTTTCCCAATCAATATCTGGCAATTCGATTGTCCCTACTGGTAGAGCTACGTGATATTCATAATTCTCAGAACTGAACTCTTCATTACTTACAAATCCATTTGCAGTCGTGCTTATCAATTCTCCACCGATGAATATTCCACTTAATGTCGCGTCAGATGAAGGCAAAATATTATACGAAATAGAGTAAGTGTTTTTATCCGTTCCATTTTCTGCAATAACTTCAATTGTAGTTACATCATTGACTGTTGTTGCAGGTGTAATCGTAATTATTTGACCATCTTCTTGTTTTTCACAAGTGGTGTTAGGAATAATAGTGCTTCCATAAGGAAGATTTACGACATAACCGAATGTACTTTCGTCAAAACCAACAATTTCTTCTTCATCTACATAAATCATTTTTAACAGAGCATTACTTGACTTCTTTTTGATGATATGAAGCAGATAAATGGTAGAATCAACTTCGTTTTCTGCAACTACTTTTATCTTAATATCGCATTCTGTTCTACTAATGCGAATAGTATCAATAGTTAAACTTTGACACAATTCGTGAGCAGGGATTGCTTTTATTGTAGGATAAGTTGTTCTATCATTAGGGAATAAAAGTGTGTATTCCTGTTCGTTGGCATCAAAGTTCTTGTCGCATTCAAAATTAGAAGATGTTGCAGTCAGAGGTTCTCCGTCAACTTGAATGTTGCTAAGTGTGCTATTGTTGCAAGGAGTAACGCTGAATAAAACCGCATAAGTTTCGGAAGAAACTCCATCTTCTGCCACCACAACAATATTTGTAATTCCTTCTATTCCGTTTGATGTTATCGTAATGTCTTGTCCTACTCCACCCGAAATTATTGAAATAGTAGGCAATATATCGGTATGCATTGGTAGTGTGTAGTTGTAGTTAAACTCACTTGCCACAAAATCCGCTAAAGGCTCGCCTCCAATTTCGATTCCTCCAAGTAAAGCATTGTCTGATTTTGGTTGAGGAGAAATAAAGTCAATAGTGTACATTTGACCATTGATTCCATTTTCTGCCACAACTGAAATAACTATCTGTTTTTCATTGAAAGTAGTTGTAATACTCTGATTTTTATCCCCCTTTTCAATAGAAATTTCAGGTATTGTTTCGGAGACAATTTCGTAATTAAACAAGTCCTTCTCGAATCCACTAATTAAGACCTTTTCTGTCAAAATACCCTCTAAATAAGCATTAGATGAAACTACCTTGCTAAAGGCAAGTTTGTAACGATTTTTCTCCGAAGTTTTATTTTCAACTTGCCAAATAACCGAATCGGCATAAATGGTTGTAATCAATGAATCAGCTACGAAATTTTTCTCATAAGTCAATAAAATTTCAGAATTCTTCTCAACGTTGTACTCGTAAATATCCGAATTGAATGTTGGCAGAGTCGAGTTGTCAATAGCGATATCTTTCAACTTTGCATCTGTCTCAATCTCTTCACGAATAAAATTGATAGTGTAAGTGTTTTCACTTGTTCCGTTTTCGGCTACAACGTGAAGTGTTGCAGTCTCGCCAGTGGTCATTGTTACGGTTTGCCCATCGCTATGTTTGATAAACGAAACAGCAGGAACAGAAGCCTCGGCTGACAAAGCAACATTGTACGTCATTGTGTTGGCATCGAAAATAAAATCGGTAGGATTTCCAGCTATTTCAATATTTTCTAATGTTGCAACGTCCGATTTCTCTTCCACAAAGTTGATAGAATAGGTTGTTGCAGAACCATTTTCAGCTGTAACTACGATGGTTGCCGTATTTATTCCATCTGTATTTATTTTCACAACTTGATGCATACTTCCGCAAATAGCTTCAATGTCTGGTGTGCGAGTAGTGCCATTGGCTATGGTATAAGAATAAGCACGTTTGTTTGGCTCAAAATCAACCAATGCAATTCCATTGATTTTTATTCCTTTTAGTTGATTATTACTCGATTTTGATCGAACTAAATTGAATGAATAATTGGTTGAAGTTCCATCTTCGGCTTTAGAGTTGATAGAAACTGCTCGCAACATATTTGCTCCACTTTCTGTCTCTGTTTCCGCTATTTGAATTGTATGTTCTTGATCAGGAACTTCGCC
>JAGCAG010000090.1 GCA_017652785.1 Paludibacteraceae bacterium
TGGTGCGGCTGGTGCCATTGGTGGCATTTTCAAAGCTCCAATTGCTGGCGTAATGTTTACGTTTGAGGTGTTGCTCATTGATATGACAATGACTTCGCTTGTGCCATTGCTCATCTCGTCGGTAACGGCTACGGCAGTTTCTTATTTTCTTTCGGGAAACGAAGCAATGTTCCACTTCGAGCATTGGGAACCTTTCACGTTGAGTCGTATCCCCTACATTATTGTTTTGGGTATTGTTTGTGGATTTGTTTCTCTTTACTTTACTCGTGGAATGAATCGTTTGGAGCAGATTTTCAAGAAACTAAATACACCATTCAAAAAAATGTTGGTAGGCGGAGCAGTGTTGGGTGTGCTTATCTTCTTGTTTCCTCCGCTCTATGGTGAGGGCTACGACACAATCAACGAACTGCTCAATGGCAACAGCGAAGCACTCTTCAACGGTAGTTTGTTTTATAATTTTAGAGAAAAAATTTGGGCAATTCTCCTATATCTGAGTTTAATTGTTTTCTTCAAGATTTTTGCTTCGGCGGCTACGAATGGTGGTGGTGGAACGGGTGGTATTTTTGCGCCAAGTCTTTTTGTTGGTTGTTTAACTGGTTTTGTGGTTGCACAACTTTTCAATGCTGTGGGAATGAACGTTCCGAAAAGCAATTTTGCTTTTGCTGGTATGGCTGGGCTGATGTCGGGTGTAATGCACGCACCATTTACGGGAATTTTCTTGATTGCCGAGCTTACAGGTGGCTATGACCTATTTATGACCTTGATGATTACTTCTACCATTTCGTACGTTACTATCAAAGCATTTGAACCACATAGTTTGTATGCCATACGTTTGGCACAGAAAGGAGAACTACTCACGCATCATAAAGATAAAGCCGTACTTACATTGTTAAAAATGGAGAACGTGATCGAAACCGACCTTGAAAAAGTGTCGCCCGAAATGACTTTGGGAGAATTGGTAAAAGTGATTTCTCAGTCGCATCGTAACATTTTTCCTGTTGTTGATGCTCGTGGAAAATTACTTGGAGCGGTGTTGCTTGATGAAGTACGTAACATTATGTTCCGCCCTGAGCTTTATCAGCGTTTCTCGGTGAAGCAACTGATGATTTCTACTCCAGCACGTATCTACATCAATATGCCGATGGAGAAAGTGATGGACGTTTTTGAGCAAACCAATGCTTGGAATTTGCCCGTTGTTGATGAAGAAGGAAGATATATTGGCTACGTTTCCAAGTCAAAAATTTTCAACTCCTATCGTCACGTTTTGGTGCATTTTTCGGAAGAATAAAATGATGAATACTTGTGAAAAACCCTTTTCAAAATCATAATTCTTATAATTTTTGTTGTTAGCTGTACATTCCCCGTTCCTCTCTAAATTCTCCAGAAATGCCACAAATTTTCGGGGTCAGAGTGTTTCTATTGCGGGATAGTTGATTCTTTGTACCTTAGCAAACGCATTTTTTGGAAAGAACATGTCAAAAGAATTTGAAAATCGGAACAAATACGAATTAGTCTCGGAGGAACGTTTCTCTAACGCAAAATTGCAGAAGTATGAGTCTAAATATTCGGAATCTAAGTTTTGGGCGAAGACAAAAACTATCGTTAAACGTGCTGGCAAAGAGGTGCTCTATCTGGCTCTGCTTTTATACTATGTGTTAGAGTCTCCTGACGTGTCAATTGCCAATAAAGCCATTATCATCGGTGCGTTGGGTTATCTTATCTTCCCCGCGGATTTTATTCCTGATTTTATTCCTGTAGCAGGTTATGCTGATGATTTTTCTGCTCTTACGGCTGCCTACAAGATGATAAAGTCAAACATCACTCCAGAAATTGAAGCGAAAGCGAAATCCAAAGCAGATGAATTGTTATAAAAAGAAGACCATCAATGGATGGTCTTCTTTATTCTATGCAAGTATTAATCTTTATTTACTTTTCAATACGAGTTTTGCTTTTTTTACACCTTTCGCCGATGCTTCAAAAGTGATGTCGCCAGCTTTTTCACCTGCTTGAACAATGGCGGTAAGTTGTCCACTGAAAAGCGTCATCTGTGGCAGATGGAAAAGTTCCAAACTTGTGGTTTTTCCGTTGGCAGCAGCGCGATAAGTTCCTGCTCCTTTTACTTTGAAGCTAATTTGACGGTCATCGTCGGGGCAGAGATTGCCGTCTTTGTCCACAACACGCACGGTGATGAAAGATAAGTCTTTGCCGTCGGCTTTGAGCGTCGTTTTGTCGGCAACCAACTCAATGTGATGAGGTTTGCCTGCTGTGTGGATTTCTTTTTCCTCGGCAACGTTTCCGTTTTCGTCATAAGCCACAACTTTTACCGTTCCGGGTTCGTATTTTGTGTCCATCCACATCAAACGATAACGTTTCTGACGCACCAAAGAATCCAATGCCTCATCCGTTCCGCTATCTTCCACCCTGATGGATAAGTCTTTTGTTTTTCTTCCTTGACTTTTTCCGTTGATAAACACTTCTGCCGAAGGATAACTTGTGTATACAAAAATTGGAGTTACTTCTCCTTCTCGTCCTTCAAAAGTCCAATGTGGAAGTACATGCAATGTAGGCGATGTTTTGTTCCAATGACTTCTATAAAGATAGTAGCGGTCTTTGGGGAGTCCAGCCAAATCGATTATTCCAAACAAAGAGCTATGGCTTGGCCAATCTTCGTAGTATGGAGTTGGTTCTCCTAAGTAGTCAAACCCAGTCCAAACAAATTCGCCCATGCAATAAGGCAAGTCGCCATATTGGATAAAGTCATCGTCGGGCAAACCTCCCCAACCAACGTGTTCCACGTCGTAAGAAGATGCTTGGTGATCAGGATATTTTGCCATACGTTTTCTCACAACTGGGAATTTGTAAACGCCTCTTGAACTCAAAGCCGACGTTGTTTCGCTACCTAGAACTAAACGTTGAGGAAGTTTTTTGTAATTTTCTGGATACATAAATGGGCGATAGTTGAATCCAGCAACGTCCATTACGGCTGCAAAATTATTGTTGATTACAGCGTGTGGATTGTCCATTCCTTGTGTAACAGGGCGAGTAGGGTCTAGTCGGTGACAAATGTCTTGAAGCATTTTTGCTGTTTTGCATTCGCCTTCTACACCTTGATTCGGTACTTCGTTGCCAATACACCACATCACAACGCTAGGGTTGTTGCGATAATGCTCAATCAAATTGGTTAAATCCTTTTCTGCCCATTCGTTAAAGAAACGGTTGTAACCATTTTTCACTTTTGCAATTTGCCATTCGTCGAACGACTCTACCATAAGCATCATTCCCATTTCATCACAAGCTGTTACCAATTCAGGTGCGGGCATATTGTGCGAAGTGCGGATGGCGTTGCAACCCATATCCTTAAGAATCCTGATTTGTCTTCTGATAGCAGCATCGTTGACGGCAGCTCCAAGAGGTCCTAAATCGTGATGGTTGCATACGCCTTGGAAAATTACTTTTTCGCCATTCAAGAAAAATCCTTTATCGGGACGAAGTTCTATGCTTCTCACACCAAAACGACTCAGAAGTGTATCTTTCAATTTGTTTTGTTCGTACAACTTCGATTCTACGTAGTAGAGGTTAGGAGTTTCTACGTTCCATAGTTTAGGATTATCAATTACAAAACTTTGTTCCAACAAACCGTTATCGTATTTTGATAAAGTACTTTTTGTTGTTGCTACCAGTTGATTGTTTTGGTCAAAAATTTTTGTTTCAAGTTGAATCTCCTCTGGTTTTGCAGTTGTTTTTATGGTTGTTTTAATATCAATTTTTGCAAAATCTTTATTCACTACAGGAGTTGTGATTTGAGTTCCCCAAGTTGGAAAGTAAGTTTTTTCGGTAGTGATAAGATGAACATTTCTATAAATACCAGCACCTGGATACCAACGCGATGATTCGGGCATGTTTTCCAAACGAACGGCTAAAGTGTTTTTCCCACTTTCTGAAATAAAGTTTGTGATGTCCACCTCAAACGAATTATATCCGTATTTCCATTCGCCAGCTTTTTTGCCATTTACAAAAACCTGAGGTTCGCTCATTGCTCCGTCAAAAAGAAGTACTACTCGTTTGTTGTCCGTTGATTTTGGAGCATCAAACTTCAAACGATACCAACCTACACCAACGAAAGGCAATCCACCAGTTCTACCAGCATGTTCCATTGCCTCTTTTTGCCCGTCCTGCAAAATAGCAACGTGTTGCTTGTCGTTTTGCGAACTGAAAGGCCCGTAAATTGCCCAGTCATGAGGAACAACAACCGATTCCCACTTGCAATCTTTTACGTCGATTTCAGAAAACTGAGCATTGTCTTCTCGAGTAAACTTCCAACCTTTTTCGAGTAAAACCTCTGTACGTTGTGCGTTTGATAATACGCAACTCAGTACGCAAATTCCTACTAAAATTTTTCTCATATTTTTTCTTGTTAATAATAGATAGTTCTTTTCAGTTTTTTATGCTTCTTGTTTTGTTTCGTTATCTTGCGGAAAATTTTCCAAAAGATGATATTTTTTTTGTCTTGTCTTCCAACGTTCACGAGCATATTTTTGCATGTCTGTGATTGTGTCTTTTTCGTCGGTAATTTCTAGTCCGAGAAGGGTTTCTATGACGTCTTCCATCGTGATGATTCCGTCCATTCCACCGTATTCGTCAACAATGAGCGCAATGTGTTCCTTTTTGTTCAATAGTTCTTCCCAAATACTATAAAGTTCCATCGTATTTGGCACAACCACAATATCGCGCTTAATATCTTTCAAACGAAGGTCATATTTGTCTTCGGCTAATTTTTCAAAAACAGTTTGGCGAAAAACATAGCCAGTGATGTTTTCTTCATCATTTTCTGAATAA
>JAGCAG010000091.1 GCA_017652785.1 Paludibacteraceae bacterium
ATGTACATTTTCTACAAATGGCTTATCGAAAAAAGAGTTTATACGTTTTCCGAAACGTGGATGGTATCAAGCATTGTTGTTATATCAAGTATTTTGTTGGCTTTTATTTTGTTAAAATTCTACGATGAACCCGTAAGAAAATACCTTTCAAAAAGACAGAACAAACAATAAATCCCTAACGTCTACGTCGCCAAGGTTTATCTGGATTCACTTTTCGTTCAGACGATTTTTTTCTTGAAATAGATTTCTCGTTATTAACTTGATTTTGCTTTTTTTGATTTGATTTCCCTGCAATCTCTAGTCGAATTCCATTAGGTGCAAATTGCTCAAATGCACGAAATACTTGCTCGGCTTGCTCGGCATAAACATCAAAGAAAGAAGCTTTTGCAATAATTTCTATTGAGCCTATTTTCACACTCCTATCACAAATAATATCATTAATAAAAGCTAAAAGTCTATTAACATTAAAATTTTGTTTTGTACCAATATTTAAGCGGAAACGTACTTTCTTCCCTCGTTTTACATTTCCTAAAATATTTTTTTTCTCTGGATTTTTCTTCGTTTTTTTCTCTTCTTTTTCTGGAATATTCAAGTCGGGTGCATTTTTATAATACTCCAAAAATCGATTAAACTCTAAAGAAACAAACCTTTTAAGCATTTCTTCTTTTTCAAGATATGCTAGTTTTTTTTCTATTTCAGTAATAAAAGACTCGATTTCTTCGTTTATTTGTACATTTTCCATTTTATCTATCAAATGAAACAACTGTTTTTTACAAACAGCCATTCCATCAGGCACTGAAACTTGTTTAAACTCTTTTTTTAATAAATTCTCGAGAGTCCGTATTCGATGACGTTCACGCACATGAATAATCGAAATAGAAACTCCTTTTTTATTAGCACGCCCTGTGCGGCCACTTCTATGCGTGTAAACCTCAGCATCGTCTGGCAAGTTATAATTGATAACATGTGTTAAGTCATTAACATCTAATCCGCGTGCCGCAACATCAGTAGCTACTAATAACTGCAAACCTCTCAAACGAAATTTAGACATAACAGAATCTCGTTGCACTTGCGACAAATCGCCATGCAGTGCATCAGCATTATATCCATCGATCAGCAATTTTTCTGCAATATCTTTAGTTTCTTGACGTGTACGACAAAAAACTATCCCATAAATATCAGGATTCATATCCACAATTCGCTTCAATGCCAAATAACGCTGTTTTGCTTGCACCACGTAATAAACGTGTGATACATTTTCTGAACCCGCATTACGAGTACCTATCGTAATTTCGTGCGAAACATTCATATAGTTTTTCGCAATTCGTGCTATTTCTGCCGGCATTGTAGCAGAAAACAACATTGTTCTACGACTCTCGGGAGTTGCTTGAAGTATTGTTTCTATATCTTCCAAAAAACCCATATTAAGCATCTCGTCTGCTTCATCAAGCACTAGAAAAGATATTCCGTTCAAACGTACTTTTTTTCTACGAAGCATATCAAGCAATCGACCTGGTGTTGCTACTAATACTTGTGGTTGCTCATCAAGTTGTTTTAATTGCTTTACGATAGATTCTCCTCCATAGATAGGAACAACACGCAACCCTGTAAGATTTTTAGCAAACTTAGTTAAATCATTAGATATCTGTATACAAAGTTCTCGTGTTGGAGCTAATACAAGTGCTTGTACCGCTTTCTTGCTACAATCTATAAGATTTAATATTGGCAAACCAAAGGCAGCTGTTTTTCCTGTTCCTGTTTGAGCCAAAACAACCAAATCCTCTTGCCTCTCAAATATAAAAGGTATTGTTTCTTGCTGAACTGGCATGGGAGTCTCAAATCCCAAATTTGTAATTGCCGAAAGTACTTCAGGTTTTAAACCTAATTCTTGAAATGTCATATGCGTAAAAAATTCTTGCAAATATACAAAAGAAACCAGAAACCACTGAAAAATACTATCTTTGACAATGATATAAAAACAACACTACATATGAATGTAAAAGAATACATTAGTAAAAACGAAATCAGATTTTACGAGGAGTTATCCTCACTTATTCGTATCCCAAGTATTAGTGCAAAACCCGAACACAAAAATGACATGCAACTTTGTGCACAGCTTTGGTGCAAACTTCTTATTGAAGCTGGTGCAGACCTTGCAGAAGTAATGCAGTCCAAAGGGAACCCCATCGTTTTTGCTGAAAAAAAAGTAAAGAATGCAACAAAAACCGTACTTGTTTATGCTCATTACGATGTTATGCCAGCAGAACCTTTAAATGCTTGGAAAAGCAATCCTTTTGAACTTACCATAGATGATACTCATATTTGGGGACGTGGTGCAGACGACGACAAAGGGCAATCATTTATCCAAGTAAAAGCGTTTGAATTTTTAGCAAAAAACAACTTACTGAATGTAAATGTAAAATTCCTTTTCGAAGGAGAAGAAGAAATTGGATCACCCTCACTAGAAGATTTTTGCAAAGAACATAAATATTTATTAAAATCAGACATCATCTTAGTATCAGATACTAGTATGATTTCTTCTGATATTCCTAGCATAACCGTAGGATTACGAGGTTTAGCTTATTGGGAAATGGAAATAAAAGGTCCAAATAGAGACTTACACTCGGGGCATTTTGGTGGTGCTATTGCCAATCCTATCAACGAACTTTGTAAACTATTATCTCAAGTTGTAGATGAAAACGGACGCATTACTATTCCTCATTTCTACGACAACGTTCTTCCTATTCCACAAGAAGAACGAACAATGATTGCTCAAATTCCTTTCGACGAAACTCGTTATATGCAAGCAATTGAAGTGGATTCTCTTCAGGGTGAAGTTGGTTATTCTACATTAGAACGCAATAGTTGCCGCCCATCGTTTGATATTTGTGGAATTTGGGGAGGATATACTGGCGATGGTAGCAAAACAGTTCTTCCTTCAGTAGCTTATGCAAAAGTTTCATGCAGATTGGTTGCCAACCAAAACCATGAACATATTTCAAAACTATTTATCGACTATATGCAAGACATTGCTCCTAAAAGCATAAAACTCAAAATTACACCTTTACATGGAGGTCAAGGTTATGTTTGCCCAATAGACCTACCAGCCTACAAAGCAGCAGAAATTGCCTTTAAAAAAGCTTTTGGGAAACAACCTCTTGCCGTACGACGAGGAGGAAGCATTCCTATTATTAGCACCTTTGAACAAACTCTTGGCGTAAAAAGTATTTTAATGGGATTTGGGCTTGAATCAAATGCCATTCACTCGCCAAATGAAAATTTCTCTCGGGATATGTTCTGTCGTGGTATAGAAGCTGTTGTTGAATTTTATAAAGCTTTTGCCGAGATGAAATAAAACAATTATTGTTATATTGTTAATTCCTTTTTCAAGAAAAATGGCATTCTTTAACAAAAAAGAGATTATCTTTGCTACGTTTTTCGCAAAAAAGAGAACTAACTTGTTTTGAGATATGGAAGGTCAAACTCCTATTAAAATAGACATCGAAAAAATAATTCGTTCGAAAACGAAAAAAAAGATTCCAAAGTTTATTTTTCGCCTTGTGGAAAAAATAATCCACCAGCAAGAAATAAATACTTTCTTCGAAAACAACATTGGCATAGAAGGACTTGACTTTGTAAATGCAGCACTTAACTACCTTAATGTTCAAATTGTAATAAAAGGAGAAGAGAATATTCCTGCTGAAGGAGAGTTTATTTTCGCCTCAAATCACCCATTAGGAGGTCTTGATGGATTAGCAATGTCTTCTATTATTGGAAAACATTTTGATGGTAAAATTAAATTCCTTGTTAACAATTTCTTAATGCATCTTACTCCACTTGCACCATTGTTTGTACCTATTAATGTAGGAGGACGCATTCAAGACCGGAATCTAAACTCAAACATCAAAAATATCTTTGAATCAAAACAACAATTTTTAATATTCCCTGCTGGTATTTGTTCTCGAAAAATAAATGGAAAAATTCAAGACCTTACTTGGAAAAAAACATTTATTTCAAAAGCAAAAGAATCAGGCAGAAGCATAATACCAGTATATTTTGAAGCACAAAACTCTCGCTTTTTTTACAACCTTGCACGAATAAGAAAAGCTCTTGGCATTAAACTAAACATCGAAATGATGTTTTTGCCACACGAAATGTTTAAACAAAAAGGAAAAACTTTTACCGTTACTTTTGGGAAACCTATTTCTCACGAAGTTTTTGACGATACAAAAACGCAACTACAATGGGCTCAATACGTACGTGAATGTGTTTACAAAATGAAAAACTTTTAACTATGGAAGCAATAAGAGAAGCAGTTGCTGTAGATCTAATAAAAAAAGAACTTACACCTGAAAAGTTTTTGCGAAAAACCAATAAAGCCGACAATGAAATTTATATTGTAACGGCTCACGACTCTCCCAACACAATGATTGAAATTGCTCGTTTACGTGAACTATCGTTTAGAACTGCGGGCGGAGGCACCGGAAAGTCTATCGATATAGATGAATACGATACAATGGAAAATCCATTCAAACAACTCATTGTGTGGGACCCTAAAGAAGAAAAAATTCTTGGCGGCTATCGTTTCCTTTTTGGTAAAGATGTTCGATTCGACGAAAATGGCACTCCCCTTTTGGCTACTGCTTACGAATTTAAATTTTCACAAAAATTCATTAAAGAATATCTTCCATATACTATGGAATTGGGTCGCTCTTTTGTTCAACCCGACTATCAGTCAAGCAAAATGGGTTCGAAAAGCCTTTTTGCTCTAGACAATTTATGGGACGGCATTGGTGCTTTAACCGTAAAAATTCCAGAAATGAAATACCTTTTTGGAAAGGTTACCATATACTCCCAATACAACGAAAACGCTCGTGATATGATTCTTGGTTTTGTAGACAACACTTTCCCCGACGAAGAAAAACTTGTTGAGCCTATAAACCCTATCAAGAACCAATATACAAAACAACAGATTCAAGAACTTTTTGCTGCTGACAGCATCAAAGAAAGTTATAAAAAACTTAACACCGAAGTTCGTGCTTTGGGTGTAAACATTCCCCCACTTGTTAATGCTTATATAGGGCTATCGCCTACTATAAAATCATTTGGGGCTTCTCGATTTTTAGAATTTGGCGATGTAATTGAGTTTGGAATTTTGGTAAACATTGCAGATATTTACAAAGAGAAAAAAAATCGACACATTGAATCGTATTTAAAATTTTTAGCAGAAAAAAATATCTAATTAAACTTATAAAAATGAAACCTACATTATTTGTACTTGCGGCAGGTATGGGAAGCCGCTACGGAGGACTAAAACAACTTGACGGACTTGGTCCAAACGGAGAAACTATTATGGACTACTCTATCTACGATGCTGTTCGTGCAGGATTTGGAAAAGTTGTATTCGTTATCCGCCACTCTTTCGAACAAGATTTTCGTGAAAAAGTTGTAAATAAATACGAAAAAGTTATCCCTGTAGAAGTTGTTTTCCAAGAAATAGACTACGTTCCAGAAGGGGCTACATACAACAAAGAACGTGTAAAACCTTGGGGTACAAATCACGCACTTTTGATGGGAAAAGACGTTATCAAAGAACCTTTTGCTATTATCAATGCAGACGATTTTTATGGCAAAGAGTCATACGAAGTACTCGCAAAATTTTTAACTGAAAAAGAAGGACACAGCAACGAATATTGTATGGTGGGCTATCGAGTTTGTAACACACTTTCGGAAAGTGGTTCTGTTTCTCGTGGCGTTTGCGAAGTTGATGCAGAAAACAACCTAACCTCTGTTGTAGAAAGAACTTCTATCGAACGTATTGACAACAAAATTCAATTTGTCGACGAAAATGGTGCTTCTGTTGAAATTGGCGAAAATACACCTGTTTCGATGAATATGTGGGGTTTCACTCCCGACTATTTTGAACATTCGGAAGCATTTTTCAAAAAATTCTTACAAGAAAATGGCGACAACCTTAAAGCTGAATTCTACATTCCAACATTAGTAAACGAATTGGTATGCAACCAAACTGCATCGTGCAAAGTTTTAGACACTCCTGCTAAATGGTTTGGAGTAACTTATGCAGAAGACCGCCCTCAATTTGTAGAAAAAATCAACGATCTAGTAGAAAAAGGTATTTACCCTAAACAATTATGGAAATAAAGAAAAAAATTAAACAAGCCTGGAATAATTTCACCTCATCAAACGAGCCTATCAAAATATTAGTTACTGGAGGTACAGGCTATATTGGTTCGCATACTGTAGTAGAACTACAACAAGCAGGATTTGAAGTTTTCATTGTTGACAATCTTTCGAATTCGAATATTGAAGTTTTAAATGGTATCGAAAAAATTACTGGTAAAATGCCTGTTTTCGAAAATATCGATTGCACAGACTACGTTGCAATGGATCGTTTCCTGTCGAAACACGAAGGCATACAAGCCATTATCCATTTTGCTGCAAGCAAAGCTGTAGGCGAATCGGTAGAAAAACCTTTGCTTTACTATCGCAACAATGTTGTGTCGCTCATCAATCAGCTTGAGCTTATGTCGACACATCATATCAAAGGCATTGTATTTTCTTCGTCGTGTACGGTATATGGCCAACCAGACCAACTTCCTGTAACAGAGTCGGCTCCTCGCAAAACAGCTTTATCTCCTTACGGAAATACAAAACAAATTTGTGAGGATATCATTATGGATACTATTTATTCTAATAGTCAACTAAAAAGCATTATTTTGCGTTATTTCAACCCAATTGGAGCACATCCTAGTGCACACATCGGTGAGTTGCCAAATGGCGTTCCAAACAATTTGATTCCTTTTGTAACACAAACGGCTGCAGGCATAAGAGAACAACTCAAAGTGTTCGGATCAGATTATAACACTCCTGACGGAACTTGTATTCGCGACTACATCAACGTGGTTGACCTTGCAAAAGCACACGTAATAGCCGTAGAACGTATGTTACAAGAGAAAACCAAGAAAAACGTTGAGATTTTCAACCTTGGTACAGGTCGCGGATTGTCGGTAATGGAAATTATTAAAACTTTCGAAAAAGTGAATAAGGTTGCTGTTCCACACCAAATTGTAGACCGTCGCGAAGGCGATATTGAGCAAGTTTGGGCAGACCCTACTTTTGCTAATGAAGAGTTAGGATGGAAAGCTAAAGAATCAGTAGAAGATACGCTAAAATCGGCTTGGAAATGGCAAAAAAACTTAATGAAAAAAGCTGAAAAATAAATCTTTTTCATAATTTAAAATGGAATGGGACAACCCTTTGTTGGTTGCCCCATTTTTTATTTCTCTACGGCCTGTTGGTAAAGTTTGAAAAGTTCGGCCACGATTTCGCGTTGTATTTCTTGTTTTTCGTCGCCTTTGCCTTGCCAAAATTCTGCAAAGCTGCTCTTTGTTGTTCCGCTTGCGTCATAAGGCTTTTTTTTATTCTTCCGAAAAATGTACCAATACGTGGCGGTACGAGTTGAAAATTTTTGATTTGGAAACATAGCCAATATAAACGCCATTTTCGTCCACCACGGGCAAGTTCCAAGCGTTGGTTTGCTCAAACACGTCCATCACCTTTTCCATAGGCATATTGAGGTAGATGCGTGCAGGCGTGGAAATCATCAGTTGCTTCACTGTGAAACGATGATACAACTCGGGACGGAACATAATGTTGCGCACCTCGTCGAGCAACACCGCTCCAAGCAACTTGCCTTGAGCATCGACCACGGGGAAAATGTTGCGGTGCGACTTAGAAATCACCTTTACCAATTCGCCTAAGTTCATTTCGGGCGACACTTTTTCGAGGTCGGTTTCAATCACATTTTCCATTTTCAAGAGTGTAAGCACGGCTTTGTCTTTGTGGTGCGTGAGCAACTCTCCCTTTTGAGCTAAACGAATAGCATAGAGGCTATGTGGCTCAAATGCTTTTATTGTTACGTAAGATATGGTCGATGTGATCATCAGTGTCATAAAAAGGTCGTAGCCGCCGGTGAGCTCAGCAATGAGGAATATACCTGTAAACGGAGCATGCATTACGCCCGACATCAGTCCTGCCATTCCGGCAAAAGCAAAATTACTCTTTGGAACATCTAAACCTAACGCATTGAAACACTGTGCAACAACGAATCCCGTCAAACAACCCACAAAAAGACTCGGTGCAAAAATACCACCTGTACCACCACCGCCATTTGTAGCCGCCGAAGCAAAAATTTTGAAGAACACAATTAAGCTCAAATAAAGCAAAATAGCCCAAACCTGATTTCGGTATTCGTAGAACAAACTTCCATTGAAAAGCATTTCGCTATTTCCGTTCAAGAGTTCTCCTATCGTATCGTAGCCTTCACCGTAAAGAGGAGGGAAAAGAAAGATTAGCACACCAAGCATGGCACCACCGAGCAATATCTTTTTGTATGGCTTGTTCAGTTTCTTAAAAATTTGCTCCAAGCGGTTCATTCCTCGAGTGAAATACAAAGAAACAAATCCGCAAGCCACGCCAAGCACAATGATGTACGGAATACGACTCAAGGTGAAAGGTTCCCAATGTTCGAAGTGGAACATCGCCTCGTTGCCCGTAAGGAAATAGGAAACTGCCGTAGCCGTTACCGACGAGATGAGCAATGGCACAAGCGAAGTCATTGTCATATCAATGAGCAACACCTCAAACGTAAACATTACGCCAGCAATTGGAGCTTTGAAAATGCCACCAATGGCACCAGCCGCACCA
>JAGCAG010000092.1 GCA_017652785.1 Paludibacteraceae bacterium
AATACAGCACAGATAGCACCCCAAAGTTGTTCGTAAGCACTTGTTGGGAAATCTTTGCCTGTTTGAGCTTTAACAGCTGCTTTGAACTTAGCAACCAACTCTTTCAAATCTTCAACTTCCAACTCGTTATCTAGTTTTACACCTTTAGCTTCTTTTACTTCTTCGATGATAGCTTCAAATGGATCGATGTCTTCTTTGTTTACAGGTTTCATACCCAACACCACATCACCATACATTTGAACGAAACGACGGTAAGAGTCCCAAGCGAAACGTGGACGACCAGTTTTGCGAATCAAACCTTCAACCACTTCGTCGTTAAGACCAAGGTTCAAAATTGTATCCATCATACCAGGCATCGAAGCACGCGCACCCGAACGAACCGAAACCAATAAAGGATTTTCTACGTCACCAAATTTCGAATTCATCAACTTTTCGATGTTAGCAACGGCTGCCATCACATCGTCTTTCAAAAGTTCTACTACTTTGTCTTTTCCGACTTCGAAATACTCGGTGCAAACGTCCGTTGTGATTGTGAATCCTGGAGGCACAGGCACTCCAATAAGATTCATTTCGGCCAAGTTAGCACCTTTACCACCAAGCAGATTTCTCATATCTGCTTTACCTTCGGCTTGTCCATTACCGAATGTGTAAACTCGTTTTTTGTTGTCCATAAATGTAATGTATTGTTAAATAATGTTTAATGGCTAAAAATAGTGTTGCAAAATTATACAATTTTAGTAAAAATACAAAACGTTTTTTTCGATGCAGAAGTAAGAATAAAAGAATAAAAAAAGAGGGGAAAATTTCTCCTCTTTTTACTCCACTTTTTCGAACGAGAAAACATTCCCAAAATCGTCTTCGAAAACAAGCGTCTGAAGGTCGAGCTGGGTGAGGCGATAGGTTTTGGGAATCATTCCGTTTAACTCCATATTGTGCAGATGAGTAAATCGAGAATGATCCAATTGCCACTCGAAAATGGGAGCTTCTTCCTCAAGAATATCATCGGCACTATCCCACGTGCGACCGACACCATCGTAGTCGAAACGATAGAACACCGAGCCCGACTGCCAAAGTCCGATGAGCAAATCGGTGTCGTATTCCACATCTTCGAAAACTTCGGGTTCAAGCATCTCGGGTTCGTAAACGTGCAACTGATAACGATAATACCAAAAGCCACCTGCTGCAAGCGCCAAGGCAGCAACAACTATCGAAACGATGATAACAACTTTTCTTTTCATAATTTACTTCTTTCTCAAATTGATTACTTTGGGTGTTTTGCCTTTGAATTGCGGCATAGTCATTCCTATCGAAGCGTTGATGTAGGTAGGATCGCAAACGTAGTATTTTTTACCAGCAAAGGGAAAAACATCGCCTTTCAGCGTAACGTTGTCGCCTAAGCAAACGGCCGTAGCCACGTGCCCTTCGTACTGAAGTCCAATAACATCGGCTCCTGCATAAGTTTTCACGAGCCACGCAAAAAGTGCCGAGCGGTCTTCGCAATCGCTGTACGAATAGCCCAACACCTCTTCGGGGTAAAAATATTTTTCGTAACCAAACTGCTCTTCGTCAGTTTTGTAGGCAAAAGCTGTTTGCACAAAATTCAGCAAGATGGAAACAATTTGTTGCTTGCTATACTTCGACTTCAATGCGCCGAACTTTGCATTCAGCGTTTGCTGAGCTTCGAGCGAAATGGGAGAAACGAAATAGATGGGGAAAACCGTCATCGGCACATCGTTAAGAAAGGCAAGATGAGCCGTATTGTACGGAAGAGCGATTTCCGAATTGAGTTTTTTGATTTTCAGCGTACGGCGACGGTTGCATTTGCCGATGTTGAGTGTACGGTCGAAGTCGAGGCGCATTTGTTTCAGCACCGACTCCTGCTCGCAAAAATCGTACGAATAGATGCTCTCTTTGGCTGTGCCACCGCCATAAACGGTGTAATACTTCACCGGTCGATTGTTTTCTTTGAACGTGAAATAGATGTAGGAATAGACCTCTTTTTTGTTGTCAAGTGCCAACAGCAAAGTAAGTTTGCCCGACGACTGACCTCGTGCTAACTTCGCTTTGTAGCCGCCCTCGTTGCGAAGCATATAGAAGCAAAAAAGCACCCGATCGTTTACATTAGTCAGTGCTGCCTCGGCTACCATTCGCAACAGACAGAATCTCCCCCACTCGTTCAGCCCGAAAGCTACCGATTGCTTTTCGATGGCTTGCCAAAGTGCCTCGGTTTC
>JAGCAG010000093.1 GCA_017652785.1 Paludibacteraceae bacterium
AAAGAAGTCGTTGGAATACGCTGTATAGCAGGCACCATACCTATACCACTTCCTCCAAACCGATGTTGCAGATGATTTCTCAAAACACCAGAAATCCGATCCATTTCAATTTGAGAATCGCCATAATGTACAATCCGATAGGTTTTTCCCTCTTTTTTTGCCGATTCAAAAGTTTGAAAAATTGTATCAAAAAAGCAATAATCATCTTCTGGAAGATAAATTCTCAGCGCACTCTCGTTCATAAACTCCTTATAGTAGGTCAAGCTATCAAGCAACGAGTCGGAAACACTCATCACAAATGTATTTTCCATAGTTTGTAGCACCGAATCGACATCAACTTTTTCTACCACCGTATCGGTTTTCAACTCCTCGAACGAGGCAAACTTTAGTTTGCAAGGTCCCACCTTTAATCCGTTTTTTGGAAAGATAAAATACAGACCTAGCAAAAGAATAGAAACCGATAAGATAAAAATATTGATTTTCCAGATTTTCATTTCTCAACCTCATCAATACGTAAAACTACTACCTCCCAAAAATTCGCGCAACAAAGATGTGGGAGGAATCTCATTTTCATAAATTGGAGAAAAATACTTTAAAAATCGCAACAAACGATGAGCTTCGCAATATTCCTCACTCGAAGGTGAAACCTCCAAGAGTATCGGTTCTGCGTGTTGCCGAAGCACAGCTAACTCGAACAATAATGCTGAGTTAAACATCACATCGGCATACTCCTGAAATGGGAATACCCACTTTTCTTCACCTGCTCTTACACTTTGCCAACGAGCAATAGTTTCTTGAGCCGAATAGTTGCGAAATTTATAATCTCGTATAATTCTCCGCAAAAGACGTGTATCGGTCGTTGCCAAACGGTTATGACTGTCCAAAGAAATTGTTGTCAGTGCCGAAACATAAATCTTGAACTTCGACTCCTCGGGGATTTCCGACAACAATGCAGGATTTAGAGCATGAATGCCCTCAATCAACAGCACGTTGTTTTTATTCAGTTTTAGTTTCTCGCCACGATACTGACGAATTCCAAGTTCGAAGTTATAGAAAGGAATTTCCACCTCTTCTCCTGCCAAAAGTTGCTTCAATTGTTGGTTGAAAAGTGGCAAATCTAGCGCATTGAGATGTTCAAAATCCCAATCGCCGTTTTCGTCAAGAGGGGTATCTTTTCGGTTGACAAAATAGTTGTCGAGCGAAAGCATTATCGGCTTTATTCCCATTACGCTTAGTTGCAAAGCCAATCGCTTACTGAAGGTTGTTTTCCCCGACGAAGATGGTCCCGAAATCAAGATAAACCTACTACTCTTTCGGCGACAAATCATTTCCACGATCTGCACAATTTTCTTCTCGTGCAATGCCTCCGAAATTTTCATAATACCCTGTATCTTATTTGTTTGAGTAAAAACATTAAAATCTCCGACGTTGCTCAATCCTATAATTTTGTTCCACTTGATGTACTCGTTGAAAACATCAAACAACTTAGGTTGAGGCACAACTTCTTCCAACTGTTGAGGGTTTATTTTATTAGGGATGCGAAGCAAAATGCCATTTTGGTACTTCTGCAAATCAAAAACCTTTAAGTAAGCAGTCGAAGGAGCTAAAACTCCGCTGTAATAGTCTGTGTAATCCTCTATCCGAAAGTAACGGGTATAAGGCATTTTAAGCGTTTCCAAGAGACGAACAGTGTCCGTTTTTCGGCCTTTTCTAAAAATCCGAATCACTTCCGAGGTTTGTTTTTCCTCTTCATAAATAGGCAAATTGTCATCAATAATTTCTTGCATTCTGTTTTTCAACTGCTGAACCTGATCTTCTGTGATACTTCGGAACGAGGAAATTTTACAAAAAACACCTTTGGATATCGGATGTTCGATTTTAAGCACTGCTCTTGGAAATAGGTCTTTTACAGCTTTTGCCATCACCATAGAGATGGAACGTTCGTACACCCTCATTCCTGCCGAAACAGTAGCATCGATAAACTCTATATTCTTGGGCTTAAAAATCAAAAAATTGAGACTCTCCACCTTATGATTCACTCGGGCAGCCAACACTTGCGATTTGAGTTGAATGTTCATATCCCGACAAACTTCGAACAGCGAAGTGCCTATGGGATAGGATTTGTAAGTATTGTTGTTCTTACAAAAAATGGTAACGAGTTTGTTTTTGGACAATTCTTTTGTATTCATAACTTATTCCTCTAAAAAACCATCGTAAAAGTAAAAAATTATCAACAAAAACAAACTTTTAGAAAGAACTAAGTATCGGCTGAAGAAAAAATGGTAGTAAAAAATATTCTATCTTTGTAACCGATTTGTAGCAGTGATTACAAATCGCCGACATTTTTTTGATTATAGCGTTTGCTATTGTTCATTACGTTGAAACCTAGGAAATTTCAATCTGAAAAGAACACGAACAAGTTGGCAAACGTCCGTTGGTATCTGCGGGCGTTTACTTGTTGTTCTTTTCGGGCTATCCTAGGGCCTCAACGTGAGCAAGTTTACGCTCGCGTTTTTTTTGGTTGATGGAAAGCAACATTCACATAGGGCAACTCATACAAAGCGAACTTCGCCGACAAGGACGTGGTGTCACGTGGTTTGCGACACAAATCTGTTGCGAACGCACCAATGTTTATACCATTTTCAAACGAGAAAGTATCGACACCAAACTGCTTCTGCGTATATCGCAAGTGCTCGACCACGACTTTTTTCGCCACTACTCCGCAAAGCTCTAAGCTACCCCACGCCCAAAACCGTCGAAAATGTTTCGACACAATATCGAATCTTATTCAACAGCACGCGCCAAAGTTCCCTTGCGTTTTAGGGTAAATTTGTAAAATTTTGATCCTTAAACCTTTAAAAAGGACCAACAAGGACCTTTTTTATTGGGAATTTTTATATTTTATTTGTACCAGAAATTTTTTAGAGAACAAATAATAAGTTAAACAATGAAAAAACTACTGATTTTATTTTCGTTTGTGCTGTGTGGTATATGCGTAGCCCAAGCCGAAGTGTCGACTATGGTGATAGAAACTACCGAGGGCGAAACCACTGTTTATGAACTCTCCACGCTCCGCTCGCTGACGTTTGGTGGCGAGGTGGCCGACGCACAAACTACGGGCAAAACCGCCCGACGCATCTATTTCCTTGAAATGAACACTACGGAGCTCGACAACGTGCAAGTGCAAGTGAGCGTGTTTCCCAACCCTGTGTGCGGCGTACTGCGTGTGAAAGGTGTGGATCCGAACGCTGCCTACCGAGTGATAGACCTCTCGGGGCGAGTGGTGATGAGCGGCGTAGGGTGCGACATAGATGTATCTGCACTTACCGAGAGCACCTATGTGCTACAAGTAGCCGATGTGCTTGTAAAGTTTATTAAGAAATAACAACGATTTATTAACCAATAAAAAAATTAAAAAAAGAGATGAAAAAAATTACACTTGTTTTTGCTTTTATGCTTGCTGTGGCAGGAGCTGCAGCACAGAGTATGTATGTACACAAAACCGATGGCAACGTGTACGAGTTTAAGGTATCGGATGTGGATAGCATCAATTTTGCAGCAAGCAGCATAAAAAGACAATTTTACAAATTGACTTATATTATGGGAGCTGGAAAAAGTTCTTATGATGTGAATTATAACGAGGTAATGAAACTTAATCGTGCTGTTAATTCTCAAACAAGAACTTTTATAAATTGGAACACAGAATCTGATGGTTCTGGATATACTTACAACCCGGGGATGTCTATACTAATGAATGAAGATTTTACTCTTTATGCACAATACGTTTATGCAACAGATACTTTGAATGGTTTTGGGTATGTAGATTTAGGTTTACCAAGTGGTACAAAATGGGCAACTTGTAATGTTGGAGCTACAAGGCCAGAATATGCAGGTAATCAAGATTTTTCTGCGTGTTCGTATGTTTCAGCTTCTCGTCTTATGGAATACGTCGTGGAAAAAATGGGTGAGGGTTGGGAATGTCCTTCTAAAGAGCAAGCGCAAGAGTTAGTTGATGAATGTATTTGGACGTGGACAGACAACTATTATTTTACAGGAGTAAGTGGGTATATTGTTAAAAGTAAAGTAAATGATAATCATATATTTTTAGCTCAATCATTTAAGTTACCTACTATTGGTGAATATGATTTCTTCTTTTCTATTACTAAAAATGAATATGGAAGAAAAGAAGAGGATCGTGATTGTACAAAAAATTCTATGAGAGCAGTATGTAAATAGAAATAAGTGTGTATGAAGAATAAATTGAAAACAGGGAGTATTTCTATAGAAGAGTTTATAGATAATTTCGGCTTGTTGAATAAAACGGATTATGAAGTGCTTGTGTTCAAGGAGTTGTTAAAAGATAATCCTAACACTACGAATTATGAGTTTAGTCGTCAGTTGAAATTGCCTGTTAGTAAGATAAAACGCTTGAGAGAAGAGGTTGTATTGCGTTATGAGGAGCGCAATGAGCAGTTTTATCAAGTTCAGTTTGTTTCATTGTTGAAAACCAAATCGGACTTCAACGGGAAAGACGAGGTGCGCATTCAGGTAGAAGATGCAGACATGCGTAATTACTTGTTGGCTATTCTTTCCGAGAAAAACATTATAAGCGATACATCGTTCAGCAGAGATATTTTAAGAATAAAGAAAAACGACTTTTTTACTTTGCTAACAGATGTTTTTGAAGAAGATTTTAAAGAAGATGCATCAAAACTTGGTTTTTCTACTACAAGCGATAAGGACAACGAATGGAAAAAACTTTTGGTAGATGCGATAATTGAAATTGTAATAAAGAAAATTACAAATAGTGATTCTGCTGTTCAGTTAGCTAAATTAGGATGTAATAAACTCGTAGATTGGATACATAAAACTTTTGAATAAAAAAAAGCCTCAATTGAGGCTTTTTTATTTTTAGCACTATACTCAAAAATGAATCGGTACACAAGTTTGTGGACCACAAGTTTGTGGACCAAGTTTTTTATTAATTTATAACGTTAGAATTACGCATAACTATGCAATCCGCCAAGCAGAAAGTTTACGCCGAAATAGGTGAACAGCACTGCCAGAAAAGCCACTACGGCAAATAGGTGGAAAAACATCGGTTTGCGAAACATCGGCAACGAGTCGGTATGCAAAGCAAAAGAGTAAATCATCAGCGTAATCAATGCCCAAACCTCTTTGGGGTCCCAGCCCCAGTAGCGTCCCCAAGTGAGGTTTGCCCAAATGGCACCCACAAAAATACCTATCGCCAAGCAAAACACCGCCGGATAAAGCATCAAGTGACTAATCGTCTTTAGTCGCTCTATTTGCCGCTGTGCATTCTCCGAAAAGCAATGGAGCAAAATAGCCGTCAATCCGTTGAGCATAATAAATGCCAAAAGCGCATAAGAAAACATAATAACCACAACGTGAACACTCAATAGTGGCGATGAAAGCACCGGTTTAAGAGCGGTTATTTGCGGATTGGCTTCGCCCATCGTGGCCACTAATAACGAGAATCCGCAAAGCAAAAAACCAAACGGAAGAATCATCTGAAAACGTCGGTAAAACAAAAGCGTGAGCAAAAGAGCCGTCCACGCCAAAAAGTGCATAACTTCATATCCGTTGGCAAGCGGGAAATAGCCCACTATCGCACTACGCAACGCAATCAAAACAGAAAGAAAAATAAACATCAACAACAAACCAGCGAGCGACAAATAGCGAACAATGCGGTTAGGTTTCTGCTGCATACTGAAACGGTAAACATAAAGAGCAAATAGCAACAGACCCAACGTAAGACAAACAAAAGCCAAAGGTTTCACAACATTCAACTGGTTGTAAATTTGAACAATTTCTGCATTACTACGAAAGAGCATAAAATTTCTTTTTTTCGGGGGGAGGAAATCTGTTTACAAATTAAATCTGTTCTGCTCCAAATACGACTGCAAAATAATGGTTGCACTAATTTTATCGATCAATGCTTTGTTTTGTCGAGCTTTTTTCTTCAAACCACCGTCAATCATCGCACGTTGAGCCAAAACCGATGTAAAGCGTTCATCAATGGTTTCGATGGGAATCGTAGGGAAAAGTTGTTGCAATTTTTCGATAAAAGCATTCACTTTTGTAGCCACAACGGCAAGTTCGCTTTGCAACGTTTTGGGCATCCCAACCACAAACAAATCAACCTTTTCTTTCGCTACGTATTGTTGCAAAAAATCATAGATTTTCTCCGTTGGAATCGTATCTATTCCGTTTGCAATGATTCGCAAAGGGTCTGTTGCAGCAACTCCCGTACGCTTTTCACCAAAATCAATGCCTACAATTCTACCCATTTCTGCATTTGTTTGTAAAAATCCCAAATAACAATACCCGCAGTAACCGAAACATTCAACGAATGTTTTGTGCCATATTGTGGCAGTTCGACGCACCCATCACTCATATCCACCACTTGTTGTTGTACACCCTTCACTTCGTTACCAAGAACAATTGCATACTTTTTGTCAGCATCAAGTTGTAAAGAGGTCAACGACAAACTATTTTTTGCCTGTTCAACGGAAAGAACCACAAAACCCTCGTTTTTGAGTTGCTGCAAGGCATCTTCAGTTTTGGGAAAATAGTGCCATTCAACAGAATCTTCGGCTCCAAGCGCAGTTTTATGAATCTCAGCCGAAGGTGGAGTTGCTGTTATTCCACACAAAAAAATACGCTGAACAAGATATGCGTCGGAAGTGCGAAAAACAGAACCAACATTGTGCAAACTCCGAACGTTATCAAGCACAACAACCAAAGGCAACTTTTCTTTTGTCTTGAACTGCTCTATCGAAATTCGCTGAAGTTCTTCTATTGTTTTTTTTTGCATAATAAATTTTTATTGAACTACCTCCAATAGTTTTATTAATACACAAATAATAATCAAAGATGGTAGCATATTGGCAATTGGTATTTTTTTTATATCAAGAATATTGATGCCCAATCCGATGAGCATAATGCCACCTAAAGCACTCAAATCGCCGATAATTTCCGCCGAAAAAAATGGAGCAATCCACATTGCCAACAATGTAAGCAATGCTTGAAAAACGAATAACGGAATAGCTGAGAACAAAATTCCAATACCAAACGTTGAGGCCAAAATTGTGGACGAAACAAAATCGAGA
>JAGCAG010000094.1 GCA_017652785.1 Paludibacteraceae bacterium
ATTGGTGCATTTGTCAGTGGTTTTACAATGTGTATTCTCAATTGCGTGGTAAACCCTATGCTTAATCTTCTTGGTGGTGGTGGCAATAAGGGTAATCAGTTGATACAAATTGGTGGAGTATTCAACTCGTCGGCTGCTGTAGCTGTTTACATCATCATGGGTGCTTTGATTGGTGATGCAACAAAAGCTCACATTGCCGATGCAACTCCTGCGCTTATGATTGCTCTTGCTATCTTTGTAATCGGTTTCGTTACATTGTTGTTTACAAAAATTGAAGAACCCGAACAGGCTCCAGTTGATATTAGCCTTGTGAAAGGTGCTATGAAGTATCGTCACTTTGTGCTTGGTGTGATTGCAATCTTCCTTTACATGGGAGTAGAAGTGGGTACTCCAACTTACATTTTGCAATACTTAACTTCTCCTGAAATGGGTATGGATGCAAGCATTGTAGGTCTTATTGTGGCTGTTTATTGGTTGATGATGCTTGTAGGACGATTTGTAGGTGGTGCCATTGGTAGTAAAGTCAGCAGTAGAGCTATGATTACTACTGTATCGGCAGCTACGTTGGTATTGGTTGCGTTTGGTATGTTTGCTCCTACTAACGTTACTGTAAATGTTCCTGGTATCGACTGGGCAAACTTAAATCTGATTTGGGCAGAAGTGCCTGTTGGAATTTTTGCGTTCTTGCTTGTGGGTCTTTGTACTTCGGTAATGTGGGGTGGTATTTTCAATATGGCTGTCGAAGGTCTTGGTAAATACACTGCTATTGCTTCGGGTAAATTTATGACCATGGTGTTTGGTTGTGCTGTGATGGTAGCAATACAAGGCTATGTGGCTGACTTGACTGATTATATGACAAGTTATTGGGTAGTGCTTTTCTGTGCGGCTTACATCTTGTTCTATGCACTTATTGGTAGCAAAAACGTGAATAAAGATTAAATAAAAAATATTAAAGAAAAATGGCAACAAAACCTTATGTAATTGGTATTGATATGGGTGGAACCAACACCGTTTTTGGTGTGGTTGATGCACGTGGACATATTATTGCACGTAGTTCCATCAAAACCCAAACACACAAAGATGTAAATCTTTATGTAGATGAACTTTGTACAGAGATAACTAAAATAATTGATTCTATAGGAGGAAAAGATTTGATTCGTGGAATTGGTGTTGGTGCACCAAACGGGAACTATTACACTGGAAATGTGGAGTTTGCTCCAAATCTTCCTTGGAAAGATGTGATTCCTTTTTCTAAAATGATAACCGAAAGAATCGGCATTCCTTGCAAATTGACTAACGATGCCAATGCGGCAGCTGTTGGAGAAATGACTTATGGCATTGCCAAAGGAATGAAAAACTTTATTATGATAACACTTGGAACAGGAGTTGGTAGTGGTATTGTGATAAATGGCGAAGTGGTTTACGGACACGATGGATTTGCAGGCGAACTTGGTCATACAATTGCTATTCGCGATGGTCGTCCTTGCGGTTGTGGTCGCAAAGGTTGCTTGGAGTGCTACACATCAGCAACGGGTGTGGCTCGTACGGCTCGCGAAATTCTTGAAACTCGCACCGATGATAGTTTGCTTCGCAATATCCCAATCGACCAAATAGAGTCGAAAGATGTTTACAATGCAGCTGAAAAAGGCGATGCTATTGCATTGGAAATTTTCAAAACTACTGGAACTATTTTGGGTCAGTCGTTGGCAGATTTTATTGCGTTTAGTGCACCAGAAGCTATTGTGCTTTTTGGTGGTTTGGCAAAAGCAGGCGACTACATTATGAACCCTGTGCGCGAAGCAATGGAAGAAAACGTACTTCGCCTATGGAAAGGAAAAGTGAAGTTGCTCTTCTCATCGCTCAAAGAAGCCGATGCTGCTGTGCTTGGAGCAAGTGCTCTTGGTTGGGAAATTGAAGAATGATTTTTGTTTTCATAGAATTTAAAGGAAAGAGTCTCTCTAAAAAAATGAGAGGCTCTTTTGTTTTTCAACTGATGGATAAAAAGTTTTGATTTTTTTTGATGTATCTTTGCCTAAGGATTATAAAGGGAAAAAATACCTATGATGAAAAAGAGTTTGTTTTTAATGTGTTTTATTTTTTGTTCGGCATTTGCATTGTCGGACGATGGTGTGATAAATCTGCTTCAACCGAATTTGAATAGAGAGGGAACTGTGATGCAAGCTTTGCTTGAGAGAAAATCAACAAGAGAATTTTCGGCAAGGGAGTTGGATTTGCAAGATGTTTCCGATTTGTTGTGGGCAGCAAACGGAGTGAATCGGGCAGAAAGCGGGAAACGTACAGCACCATCAGCGCTGAATCGTCAGGATATTGACGTTTACGTAATTATGGGAAAAGGAGCATATCTGTATAATGCACAGAAGCATTGTTTGGTATTGATTGCTGATGGCGATTTTCGTGCTTTGGTTGCAGGAGGTCAGGATTTTGTAAAGCAAGCTCCGCTTTCGCTTGTTTTGGTAAGCGAAACGCAGAAAATGGGCGATTTGAGCGATTCTCGCACGTTGCAGATGTGTGCTGTTGATGCAGGGATTGTTTCTCAGAATATTTCAATTTTTTGCGCATCGGTCAATTTAGCTACCGTTGCTCGTGCTTCGATGGATGCAAAACGCTTGTCGGAAGTGTTAAAGTTGACAGCAACCCAAATTCCATTGATGAATCATCCTATTGGTTATTTTAAGGAAAGATAAAGAGCAATTCCTATGTCGATTGAATTTATTCTTTTAATTATTTCAATCCTTTTTTTGCTGAGTATCATTGTTGGAAAAGCAAGTTCTCGGTTTGGTGTTCCTGCCTTGTTGCTATTCCTTTGTATAGGAATGATTTTTGGAAGTGGAGGTTTTGGAATTGAATTTAACAATTTTTCGATTGCACAAATAATAGGAACTGTTGCGTTGTGTATTATCCTTTTTTCGGGGGGAATGGATACGAATATCGAGGAGATTCGTCCTGTAATGAAGCAAGGAGTTTTGCTGGCGACGCTTGGTGTTTTTCTTACTGCATTGATTACGGGTTTGCTCATTTGGCTTGTGTTAGGAATGACATTTAAGTCGGCAAGTATCGGTTTGCTCACTTCGTTGCTTTTGGCATCGACCATGTCGTCGACCGATTCTGCTTCGGTGTTTTCTATCTTGCGTTCGAAGGACTTGCACCTAAGAAACAATCTTCGTCCGATGCTTGAGTTGGAAAGCGGAAGTAATGACCCAATGGCTTACGTGCTAGTTATTACTCTTATCGAGGTGATAAAAATGGATTCCTCGCCAAACTATTGGTGGGCAATAGGAATACTCGTGATGCAACTTTGTGTAGGAGCTATTGCTGGTTTTGTTTTCGGAAAATTGGCATTACACGTCATCAATCGTTTGAAAATAGACAATCCATCGCTATATCCTATTTTGGTGTTTACATTTTGTATTTTTATTTTTTCGTGTACCTATTTTATCAAGGGAAACGGTTATTTAGCGGTTTATATTGGCGGGTTGGTTATTGGTAATGCATCGTTTTTGCACAAACGTTCTTCGCTCCGGTTTTTCGATGGTTTGGCTTGGCTTTGTCAGTTGTTGTTGTTCTTGACGTTAGGACTTTTAGTGAATCTCAACGAGCTGTTAGATGTGGTTGTTCCCGGACTTATTATCAGTTTCTTGATGATTTTTATCTCTCGACCTATAAGCGTTTTCTTGAGTCTTGCTCCGTTCCGTAAAGTAGGGTTTAGAGATAAAGTGTATGTGTCGTGGTGCGGGTTGAGAGGGGCTGTGCCTATTGTTTTTGCCATTCTTCCTCTTGTGGCCGATGTTCCTAATGCGCAATTTATTTTTAACATCGTTTTCTTCTGCACGTTGGTGTCGCTTTTGTTGCAGGGAACTTCTTTGCCGATGATTGCAAAATGGTTGCATCTTGATGAAAAAGTAACTCCTAAAAAAATTCTAAAAGATTTTGATGTTGATTTTCCTGATGAAATAAAATCAGTAACAACAGAAATTACTCTTACTCCCGAAATTCTTCAATACGGCAATCATTTGATGGATTTGGATCTGCCAGATAAAACTTTGGTGGTGATGATAAAACGCAGTAATAAATACTTTGTTCCAACAGGGAAAACCATTCTTCACGAAAAAGATAAACTACTCGTTATTACCGACGATCACGAGGCACTGACCGAAACGTACGAAAGATTGGGAGTAAAGAAGTAAATTTAGTGTAGAAACAAAAATGTCAATTGCTGAAAACATACAAAATGTTCGCACACAACTTCCCAAAAATGTGAAGTTGATATGTGTTTCTAAGTTTCATTCTGGAGAATCCATTTTAGATGCATATAACGCAGGTGAAAGAATTTTTGGCGAAAGCAGAGCGCAAGAGTTGCGCACCAAATACGACTCGCTCCCAAAAGATATTGAGTGGCATTTTATTGGACATTTGCAAAAAAACAAAGTAAAGTACATTGCTCCTTTTGTGTCGCTTATTCATTCTGTCGATAGCGAGGATTTGTTAACTGAAATCAATCGATGTGGAGAAAAAAACAACCGAATAATAAACGTGCTTTTGCAAGTTCACATTGCTCAAGAAGAACAAAAATTTGGTTTTTTTGAACAAGAGTTATACGATTTTCTTGAAAAGGAATCTTTAGAAAAATATCCTTTTGTGAAACTTCGAGGACTGATGGGAATGGCAACTTTTACCGAAGATAGCACCCAGATTGAAAGGGAGTTTGCTTCTCTAAGTAGCATTTTTCAGAACGTTAAACACGCCTATTTTCCCACCGACGAGGCTTTCTGTGAACTTTCAATGGGGATGTCCGATGATTTTCCTCTTGCCGTTTCTTACGGAAGTACGATGGTGCGCGTTGGTAGTCTGATTTTTGGAGAAAGAGGTTGAAAATAAATTAATTGAAACAGAATTGAAATTACGAATGGAACAGAAAATTTCAACGATACTTACTGCGCAACGTAATTTTTTCTCATCTGGCGAAACTCGTGATTATCAATTCCGTCGGAAACAACTGAAAACGTTGCAAGTGGCGTTAAAAAAATACGAAAAACCTCTTTGTGACGCACTCTGGAACGATCTGCATAAATCGACAGAAGAGGCAATTCTTACGGAGCTGAGTATTGTGACGGGGGAAATACGTAATCATCTTTCTCATCTGAAATCGTGGATGAAACGTAAGAAACGTCCTACTCCGTTAAAGATGTTCCCTTCCAGAAGCTATCTTGTCACAGAACCTCTTGGCAATGCATTGATTGTTGCTCCTTGGAATTATCCTGTTCAATTGTTGTTGAATCCGCTTGTTGGGGCTATTTCTGCTGGTTGTACGGCAGTGTTAAAACCTTCGCCTTATGTCCCGACGGTTTCAAAAGTTTTGGCAGATTTGATAAATGAATTTTTTGATGAAAAATATATCGCGTTGGTACAGGGAAATAGAGATGTAAACACGTTGCTGTTCAATCAACGTTTTGATATTATATTTTTTACAGGAAGTCCCGAGCTTGGGAAAAAAGTGATGCAGGCGGCTTCAAAACACCTCACTCCTGTTGTGCTCGAACTTGGTGGAAAAAGTCCTTGTATTGTGGATAAAGATGCAGATGTGGAGATGGCAGCGCGTCGCATCGCATGGGGAAAAACATTAAATTCGGGGCAAACCTGTATCGCTCCAGATTATTTGTTGATACATCAGTCGCAAAAAGAAAAATTTATTTCTGCTTATAAAAAAGCATTAACTTGTTTGCATGGTGATGATATTGAGAAAAGTCAGCATTTTGTTCGTATGGTAAACGACCGTGCTTTTGAGCGAGTTTCTTCTTACTTAACCAACGGAGATATTGTGGTTGGAGGAAAAACAAATGCTGCAGAACGATACATTGAACCTACTCTGCTCGACAATGTTTCTATTGACGCTCCAATAATGCAAGAGGAAATTTTTGGACCTATTTTGCCTATGATAATATTTGAAAGCGAAGAGGAGATGCTTTCTTTTGTGACGGAACGAGAAAAACCTTTGGCATTTTACTATTTTGGTAACCAAAAAAAAGCTTTAGAAATTATAGGAAAAACATCGTCGGGCGGAGCGTGCATCAACGATACAATAATGCATGTCGTCAATGAAAATGTTCCTTTTGGAGGTGTTGGACATTCGGGTATGGGCAATTATCACGGACAATGCAGTTACGACGCATTTTCTCATCAACGAGCGTTGGTTGTAACTCCTACGTGGTTGGATTTGCCATTTCGCTATATGCCTTACAAATTATTCAGATTGGTAAAGAAACTTATGCTTTCTTAAGGTTTGTCTTTAGAAAAAGAGTTTTTTATAGAAATTTGGTTTTAGGAGATGTAAATTGTTTTTGTTGCTGCAAAAAGAAAACAAACGTAGCTAAAACCGATAGTGAGTCAGCAATAGGAATGGACATCCAAACTCCTTTATGCCCAAAAGTTTGTGGTAAAAAGAGTAGAAGTGGAATGAGGAAAATAATTTGTCGAGAAAGTGATAAAAAGATTGCTTTCTGAGGTTTGTTGATGTATTGAAAAAAGTTTGATGTAACAATTTGAAATCCAATGAATGGAAATGCGATAAAAATGATTTGCAAAGCTTCTTTTGTAATTCGAATCAGTTCTAGGTTCTGATTGTTTATTTCGCTTTTTACAAAAAGTGTAGCAATTTGGGTCGGAAAGAACTCGGCAACAACAAAGCCTATGCTTGTTATGATTGTTCCGCAGATAATAGTTGTTTTCAGTGTGTCCCAAACGCGATGCATATTTTTTGCTCCATAATTATATCCAACTATGGGTTGCATTCCTTGGTTTAGTCCAACAACAATCATTATGAATAAAATCATTATGCGATTTACAATGTTGTATGCTCCAATATAGAGGTCGCCCCCGTATATTTTTAGGATATTGTTGATGAAAAAAGCTATCATACAAGCACCGATTTTTACAAAAAAAGATGCTGCTCCTATGGAAAAAATATGCTTTGTTAATGAAAGATTGATGCGGAAAGATTCTTTTTTGAAATAAATAGGGTGCTTTTTTCGGCAGAAATGAATAATCTCAACAACTAGAGCTCCCGTTTGAGAAAGTACAATTGCAAGTGCAGAACCTGCTATTCCCCATCCAAATCCAAACAAGAAAATAGCATTGAGAATCCCATTTGCAATTACCGAAATTAGAATGATGTTCATTGCTTTTAGCGGAAAACCATTTGCTCGCATCATTTCGTTTAGTCCCCAGTAGAGATGAGTTATGACGTTCCCCATCAAAAGTATTCTCATGAAATTTCTCGCCAAAGGCAATGTTTGTTCGCTCGCTCCAAAAAGTAGTAGTATTTCATCCAAGAAATAGAGACCAATAATTAAAATTAAAGTTCCCAGAAAGAAGTTTGTCGTTACAACGTTTCCCAAAATCAGAGAAGCATCTTTTTCTTTTTTTTCTCCTGTTTTTAACGATAACAACGACGAAGCTCCAATGCCCACCATGCTACCAAACGCTGCAATGAGGTTCATTATTGGAAAAGCAATGCCAAGTGCCGACACTGCAATAGCTCCAATCGTTCTGCCAATAAAAATACTATTCGTGATGTTGTATAACGATGTTGCTGTGGTGGCAATAATAGCGGGAAGGGCAAATTGGAAAAGTAGTTTCCCTATTTTTTCAGTTGCAAGAGTTTGTGGCGATATGTGAATGTTTTTTTGCAGCATTTTTACTAAAAAAAGGTACTTTCGAAAAGTACCTTTTTGTGTTTTTATTAACCCAAATAACTTTTTAGAAGTCTATTTTTGCTGTCTTGTTTCAGTTTTTTTATGGCTTTTTCTTTGATTTGTCGAACACGCTCACGAGTTAAGCCAAATTTTACTCCGATTTCCTCCAGTGTCATCTCCTGTCCTCCAATGCCAAAAAATAGTTTGACAATTTCGCTTTCTCTTGGAGTGAGAGTGGAGAGTGCTCGGTTGATTTCAACAAGTAGCGATTCGTCCATCAATGTGTTGTCGGCAATAGGAGAATCGTCATTTACTAAAACATCCAAAAGACTATTGTCTTCACCTTCGACAAATGGTGCATCAACGGAAACGTGGCGACCAGAAATTTTAAGAGTTTCTGCGATTTTTTCTACTTGATCATTTTGTCCTAATTTTTCGGCCAACTCGTCAACCGATGGTCTGCGTTCGTTTTCTTGTTCAAACTTAGCCAAAGCTTTGTTAATTTTGTTCAACGAACCAATCTGGTTCAAAGGCAAACGCACGATACGCGATTGTTCTGCCAATGCTTGTAAAATTGATTGACGAATCCACCAAACAGCATAAGAAATAAACTTAAAACCACGTGTTTCATCAAATTTTTCTGCCGCTTTTATCAATCCTAAATTTCCTTCATTGATAAGGTCTGGCAAACTTAACCCCTGATTTTGATACTGTTTCGCAACTGAAACTACAAATCGTAAATTAGCTTTTGTCAACTTGTCCAAAGCTTTGCGATCTCCTTTACGAATGCGTTGCGCCAACTCTACTTCTTCTTCGACCGTGATAAGTTCCTCTCTACCAATTTCTTGTAGGTATTTGTCTAGAGATGCATTTTCGCGGTTAGTAATTGATTTTGTGATTTTTAACTGTCTCATTCTTGTAATGAAAATTGAGCGCAAAGGTATAAAAAATATTGTGTAAATCAAAATTTTTAATATAATAAAAATGGGACTCAGTTTAATAAAAAACAGAGATTGATATCAATCTCTGTTAAGTATAAAAGAATAGTGTAATTCTTTTAGTTTCCCATTTCGGAGAGAAATTTAATTCTAACTAAGCGAATCTCTTCTTCGGTATAATCGTCTTCACCAAGTTCTTTTAGTGCTGATTCGATGCTGTCAGTCTCGGCGTCTTCTTTGAAGTAATTGAAGATTTCTTGTTTGACATCTTCGTCCATTATCTGATCAAGAAAATAGTCGATATTCAATTTTGTGCCAGAGTAAACAATAGACTCAATCTCGTTTAATAACTCGCTAAGATCAATACCTTCCCTTTCAGCCAAGTCATCCAAAGCTACCCTACGGTCAATGGCTTCTATGATTGCAATTTTCAATTTAGAACGATTAGCAATGGAACGTACTCGCATATCTTCAGGCCGTTCAATGTTATTCTCCTCAACGTATTTTTTTATGATAGAAATAAAATCTTCTCCATAGCGCTTTGCTTTTCCCTCTCCTACACCAGGAACGTTTTTAAGTTCTTCGATGGTGATGGGATATGTGGTTGCCATTGCTTCAAGAGAAGGATCTTGAAAAATGACAAATGGTGGTAATTTTAACTCTTTTGATTTCTTTTTTCTCAAGTCTTTTAAAATAGAGAAAAGAGTAGAGTCCAATGCGTTTGATCCACCGCCTCTCATAAGAGGCATTTCATCATCTTCATCAGAAAATTCGTTGTTTTCTGTTATTAAAAATGAGGTTGGTTTTTTTAGGTATTTCTTGCCTTCGTTGGTTACTTTTAGCAGTCCGTAATTCTCAATGTCTTTTGAGATAAATCCTGCAATCATTGCTTGACGAATGATAGCATGTAGATTGTTGCTTTCTTCTTTTTCAACGGAATCGAAATCATCAAGTTCGGATAGTTTGTAATCTTTGATTTCGGCGGTTTCTTTTCCTAATAGAAAATCAACAATAAGTTCTTCTTTGAATTTTTCTTTTGTATTGATTATTGCGTTCAAAACTACACATAGTAATTCTTTGGCTTCTATTTGTTTTTTAGGGTTTAAGCAGTTGTCGCAATTCCCACAATTTTCTTCCATAAATTCTTCTCCAAAATAGTGTAATAAAAGTCTTCTTCTGCATACTGATGATTCGGCATATGCAGCTGTTTCTAGTAAAAGTTGTTTTCCTATTTCTTGTTCCGAAACAGGTTTGCCTTGCATGAATTTTTCTAACTTTTGTAAATCTTTATTTGAATAGTAGGTTAAACAAATTCCTTCACCTCCATCTCGTCCTGCTCGTCCGGTTTCTTGGTAATAACCTTCGAGACTTTTAGGAATGTCGTAGTGAATAACGAAACGAACGTCGGGCTTATCAATGCCCATTCCGAATGCTATAGTAGCAACTATCACATCTACTTTTTCCATCAAAAAAGCATCTTGATTTTCAGAGCGAACTGCCGATTCCATTCCTGCATGGTAGGGCAAAGCTGAAATTCCGTTTACTTGCAAAGTCTCAGCAAGTTCTTCTACTTTTTTTCTTGATAGACAATATATTATTCCCGACTTGCCACTATGTATTCTTATGAATTTAATAAGGTCTTTGTCGGTGTTTTTTGTTTTTGGTCGTACTTCGTAGTAAAGGTTTGGTCTATTGAACGAAGATTTGAAAATTGTAACGTTCTCCATCGCCAAGTTTTTCTGAATATCGTGTTGCACCTTAGGAGTAGCAGTTGCAGTGAGAGCAATAATTGGTGCGACGCCAATTTCGTTTATTATAGGACGAATTCTTCGGTATTCTGGCCTGAAGTCGTGTCCCCATTCAGAAATGCAATGGGC
>JAGCAG010000095.1 GCA_017652785.1 Paludibacteraceae bacterium
AACTTCGTTGCCATATTTTTCAGCCACCAAACCACGAATGTATGCGTGAATTTCTTGTGCTTGTTCTGGAGTTGCAGTCAAGCCAGTACCAATAGCCCAAACTGGTTCGTAAGCCAAAACGATTTTTCCGAAATCTTCAGCCGAAAGGTTGAACACCGAACCTTCGAGTTGAGCTTTTACCACTTCGTTTTGTTTGCCAGCTTCGCGTTCTTCTTTCACTTCGCCAATGCAGAAAATAGGTTTCAAATCGTTAGCCAAAGCCAATTGTACTTTTTCTTTCAAAATTTCGTAAGTTTCTCCATAATAAGCACGACGTTCGCTGTGACCAAGAATGCAGTATTCTGCACCAGTAGATTTTACCATCGCTGCCGAAACTTCGCCAGTGTAAGCGCCCGATACTTTGTCGGCACAGTTTTCTGCCGAAACTTTAATTACGCTGTCTTTAAGCAATTCGCTAACTGTTGCCAAGTGAATGAATGGAGTTCCGATAATCACTTCGCAATTTGGTTTTGCATTTGCCAAAGCGTCTTTCAATTCAGTAGCCAAAGCTACACCTTCTTGCAGGGTTTTGTTCATTTTCCAGTTACCTGCTACAATGTTTTTTCTCATGTTTTTTTATATTTTTAATTAATCATTTAATAAAAATTGTTCTTGTATTTCTTTAGCAGATGGAATATCTCGGCTATTCCATTTTCCAATAATTACACCATTTTCTATAAGCACCAAACCAGGATTTGCTCTAACAATAGTTTTCAGCGTAATAGGGTCGGTTTTGCACCACTCGTAAGTAGCATCAGTTGTCTGACTAAATACTTCAATATCTTCGTCAATAGAAGCCGTCAAGGCATAAAAGTCTATTCCACTGAATTGTGCGAGTTGATGTATTTCGTTTATTTTCTCAGCAAATTGTTGCTCAGCTTTGCTCACATCGTAAACCACGAGCAAAAACACAAATCCCTCTTTTTCAAGAACCTCGTAGGTAATGTCGTCTCCCATGTTGTTGGTCATTGAGAAATCGTGAATAGGTGGTTCATAGCCTTTCTTCACCAAAGTTGTTTTTTGTTCAATGAACATCCAGCCTTCGCTTTCGTCAGGGAAGTTGGAAAGTGTAAATTCTTGTTCAATACCATCTTTTTCGTAGATGAAAGTCGTTTCATAAACATCTGGCTCTGCATCAGCAGGAATTTCCATACTTTTCAGCACGTTAGTGCCAATTTTGTAAGGTCTGAAATCAATAATAGGCAAATGGTTGTAACAATAAATAGAAACTCCAATCGAAGCAATGAATGCAACCGAAGTAATTATCCATTTTTGATAGTTGTAATAAATATCTTTTGAAAATTTAGGGAGTACAATTAACAACAATAGAAGAATAGAAAAAACTATGTTTTTCCAAAAAGTTGCCCAATTGCTTAAAACAATGGCGTCGCCAAAACAACCGCAGTCAGAGACAGGATTTTCAAGAGCGATGTAAAGTGTCAGCGGTGTCATTACTAACATAAACAACACAGCACACCATTTTGTTAATTTTATGTTTGCATTTAACAAAAAGTTTACTCCCATAGTGAATTCTACTGCTGCCAACAAAATACTTGCAGGGAAAGCAAGGAATTCAAAGTATTCCCAAAATGGTCCAAAGGCCGAAAGATAATCTTCGATTTTGTAGGTAGAGCCAAGCGGATCAATCGCCTTCACAAAACCCGAGAAAGCGAAACTTACTCCTAAAATTATTTGGCAGAGAACACGAACGAAAACTCCAACGCCTTTTCCGCTATGCTTTTTTGTTGTTCTTTTCTTCATTTTTTTTAATTAATCCAAAAACAGCATAATTCACCATATCAAAATAGTTCCCATCAACACCTTCTGATACAAGAGTTTTTCCGTCGTTATCTTCAATTTCTTTGTTGCGACAAATTTTTGTGAGGATAAAATCGGTGTACGACGTTACTCGCATTCCACGCCAAGCTTCGTCATAATCGTGATTTTTTGCCATCATCAATTGTTTTGCTTCTACTGCAAATTTGTTGTAAAGGGCAAGAGCTTTTTCGTTACTAATATCGGTAGTATCAGCAAAACCAAGTTCCAACTGAATAAGAGCAACAATACCATAATTGACAATTGCCATCAGTTCGCTGTAAATGTCGTCACCCACCAAATTTACACCTGTAGTTTCGAGTTGTCGGATGCGTTTAGCTTTGATAAAAAGTTGATCGGTTATGCTCTGCGGACGCAACAAACGCCACGACGCACCATAATCTTTCAGTTTCTTCTCAAAAATCTGACGACATTCACTCAACGCATAATCAAATTGTTCTTCGGTGCTCATATTATTCAAATCTTCTTCTCAACAAAAAAATATATTCTTCTTTCTCAACTACACATCAATTCCAAGCACTTGACAAAGAATTGCTTGACGGATATACAATCCGTTTTGTGCTTGTTGAAAATAATAAGCTTTTTCACTCGAATCCACATCTACATCAATTTCTGCGACACGTGGAAGCGGATGAAGAATTCTCAAATTTGGTTTAGAATCTTCGAGCATCGATTTTTTTAGTGTATATACGTTTTTAACCTTTTCATACTCCATTGGATCTTGAAAACGTTCTCGTTGAACACGTGTCATATACAAAATATCTGCATTGTTGAAGTTGCCTTCTAATTCTGTACTTTCAGTAAATTTTATATTGTTTTTTCTGCAAAAAATCTTGTATTCTTCAGGCATTTGTAACTCATTTGGAGAAATAAAATGGAACGTTGGATTGAAATGTACCATTGCCATAATAAGCGAGTGAACCGTACGGCCATACTTCAAATCACCAACCAAACAAATATGCAAATTCTCGAGAGTTCCTTGAGTTTTTTGGATAGAATACAAATCTAGAAGTGTTTGCGAAGGATGTTGATTAGACCCATCTCCAGCGTTGACGATTGGCACTCTTGACACTTCGGAAGCATAACGAGCAGCTCCGTCAAGATGGTGACGCATTACAATCACATCAGCATAGTTGTTTACAATTTGAATTGTATCGTGAAGTGTTTCTCCCTTTGACGAACTACTTGTAGCTGCATCGGAGAACCCAATCACTCTTCCTCCCAAACGATTAACCGCTGTCTCGAAACTCAATCGAGTACGTGTTGATGGCTCAAAAAAGAGAGTCGCAACAATTTTTCCATCTAAAATTTTACGATTAGGATTCTCTTCAAACTTTGTTGCCAATGATAGAATTTCGAGTAATTGCTGCTTGGAGCAATCGGCAATGGATACAAGATTTTTCATACGTCTTATTTTCGACAAAAATAATGATTTTATCCTTAATAAGAGTAAAAATTATTTTCGCTTTTTTTGAGCAACTTTCGGCACTATTTTTCTCTATCTACTTTTTCTTATCTTTGCACAAATTTTTTAAGAAACGATGAAAAACATTCGCAACTTTTGTATTATAGCTCATATTGATCACGGAAAAAGTACGTTAGCCGACAGACTACTAGAACAAACGCAAACCGTTTCTGAAAAAGATCTTCAAGAGCAAGTTTTGGACAACATGGATCTTGAGCGTGAACGTGGAATTACCATCAAAAGTCACGCTATACAAATGA
>JAGCAG010000096.1 GCA_017652785.1 Paludibacteraceae bacterium
ACTTACGAAGAGATCTGCGCTAAGATCAAAGAGGCTTCAGAGACTACAATGAAAGGTATCCTAGGATACACTGACGAGCTTGTTGTTTCTTCAGACTTCTATTCAGATCCAAGAACTTCAATCTTCGACGCAAAAGCTGGTATCCAATTGGATCCTACTTTCGTTAAAGTTGTTTCTTGGTACGACAACGAATGGGGTTATTCTAACAAAGTATTGTAAATGGCTCGCGTTATTTCTAAATAAGAATTATTCTAGAGTTAAAATAAGAGAAACAAGCTACGACTTTTGTTGTAGCTTGTTTTTTTATATTTTTGTTCCAAAATAAAACACTGAAAATGAAGAAACTTTTTTTATTAAATATCTGTTTCATAGCCTTCTTTCTTACGAGTTGTAAAACAAAACAAATCGCATCTACTCCTGCAACAGAAAGTCGGCCTATTTCTATCAATTCTTTTTGTCAAAATATACAAAACAACGAGCCTCTGTTCACTTCTGTTGACATAAAAAAAGCGGCTATCAAAGCAACTATCAATCAGCAAGAAAATTTCTTATCTGGAAGTATAAAGATTAAAACAGATAGTTTCATCTTCATCTCATTGCAACCATTGCCTGGTTTTGAAATGTTTCGACTTGAGTTCTATCCTCAACGATTCAGATTTTTCGACAAAATGAATCGGAAATACTTTGAGGCAACCTACGAATATATTGAACAACAAATGCAAATTCCTCTGCAATACAAAAATATCGAAGATTTGTTCTCTCGCAAACTTTTTGTTCTTGGACGAAATCTGCAAGTTGTAGAATTCAGCTCCATCTTTTCTCTTAATACTCAAAATGGTTTCACATTAGCATCTCAATCGGCCGATGGTCGTATTCAGCAGGACACTAAAATTTCTCCCGAACTTTTCATCGAAAGCACAAAAATGTCGCAATACCTAAAAGGGAACTCTTTATTTGTAGATTATGCAGGAGGTGTTTCAACAAAGAATCCATTCCCAGAACAAATCGTAATCTCTATGTTTGTTTTCAATGGATTTTCTGCTGAAATAAAAATGGATTTTCAAAAACCAATTTTTGACAAGCCTCTCAACGAAAAACCAATACAACTCGATCGCTATACTCGAGTTGTTCTCAACGATTTTTTCAAAAAATAACTTTACAACAAACCACTTTTTTTAACATAACAACAAAATACGCTATATCTTTTTTTTTTACTAATATTGCAGTTGGTAAAAAAGGATGATAGAGAATATGTTATTTTTCTGATAAACAAACAGATAAAGTTATTCTCTTTAGTCTTATTTATCTGAATAAAAAAAGATTTTTTAATTTATATACATAATGAAAGTAATGAAATTTGGCGGAACATCCGTAGGTTCCGCAAACGCACTTCTAAACGTAAAAAAAATTGTAGAATCTCAAAACGAAGAGGTTATTGTAGTAGTTTCTGCCCTAAGTGGAATCACCGATGCTTTGTACAACATCTCCACTCTTGCTGCTAAAGGGAACGAAACATACAAAAATGAGTTAGAAACTATTCAATTTAGACACTTCGATATTATTGACCAAACAGTTTCTTTCTCAGAAAGAGACCAAGTAAAACAAAAAATTACTTTGTTATTCGAAGAGTTAAGCAACATATTCAAAGGCGTTTTCTTGATAAAAGACTGCCCCGACCGCATAAGCGATACCATTGTTAGTTACGGCGAACGTATTTCTTCCGAAATCATAAGTTATGTTATTGACAATGCAGAATGGAAAGATTCTACCGAGTTTATCAAGACAAATCCACAATTTGGCAAACACGTTGTTGATTTCGATTTAACAAACGAATTGATAAAAAAATCTTTCTCCAAAATGCCTAAATGTACTGTTTGCGGAGGATTTGTTTCTTCCGATGCCAACTCAGGAAATAAAACAAACTTGGGCAGAGGAGGTTCTGACTATACAGCAGCCATCTTAGCCTCGGCATTAGGAGCTTCTCTTTTAGAAATTTGGACGGATGTCGATGGTTTTATGACTGCCGACCCAAGAATCATCAACACTGCTTATGTTATTGACAGATTAAGTTTTGTTGAAGCGATGGAACTTTGCAATTTTGGAGCAAAGGTTCTCTATCCTCCAACAATTTATCCTGTTTTTCACAAAAACATTCCTATCTGCATCAAAAACACTTTCCGACCAGAATTAGCCGGAACGTTCATTTCTCACGAAAAAACTGACGAGCCTTCAAAGGCAATCAAAGGAATTTCTTCCATCAATGATACTTCACTCATCACTGTTAGAGGCCTCGGAATGGTAGGTGTTATTGGAGTTAATTATAGAATTTTCAAAGCATTGGCAAAAAATGGCATTAGCGTTTTCTTGGTTTCTCAAGCAGCTTCAGAAAACACCATCTCATTTGCAGTACGAAATGCCGATGCCGATTTAGCAGTTACAGTTTTGTGCAACGAATTTTCCGACGAAATAAAGCAAGGAGAAATCAATAAAATATCTGCCGAAAAAGATTTGGCAACCATAGCCATTGTAGGCGAAAACATGAAACGCACACCAGGCATTGCTGGAAAACTTTTCGGAACACTTGGACGAAATGGAATCAACGTAATTGCTTGTGCTCAAGGAGCTTCGGAAACCAACATTTCGTTTGTTACCGATCTGAAATCTCTACGCAAAGCACTAAACGTTATTCACGACTCTTTCTTCCTCTCCGAATATCAAGAGTTAAACATCTTTTTGGCAGGAATTGGTACTGTTGGCGGAAGTTTGTTAGAACAAATCAAACAACAGCAGTCGCTTCTAATGCAAAAGAACCGACTAAAACTCAACGTTGTAGGAATTGCCGATTTCAAAAAAGCAATTTTCAAACGTGAAGGTATTAATCTTGAAAACTATCGTGAGTTGTTACACGAAGAGGGAAAAGACAACTCTCCCGAAGTGCTAAAATCAGAAATTCTTTCGATGAACATTTTCAACTCTGTGTTTGTCGATTGTACAGCAAGTGCCGACATCGCTGCGCTTTACAAAGATTTGCTCTCGAACAACATTTCCGTGGTAGCAGCAAACAAAATTGCGGCCTCGTCAGCCTACGACAACTATGCCGAACTGAAGAACATTGCTCTCAAACATGGTGTAAAATACCTCTTCGAAACCAACGTTGGAGCTGGTTTGCCTATTATCAACACCATCAACAACCTGATAAATTCAGGCGATAGAATCCTAAAAATGGAAGCCGTTCTTTCGGGAACACTCAACTACATTTTCAACACCATAAGTTCCGACATTCCTTTGAGCAAAGCCATTGCTATGGCAAAAGAAGCTCGCTACTCCGAACCAGATCCTCGAATTGACCTAAGCGGAAAAGATGTCATCCGCAAATTGGTAATTCTCACTCGCGAGGCTGGCTACAAGGTGGAACAAGACGATGTAGTTAAAAACCTATTTGTTCCTGATAGTTTCTTCGAGGGTTCGTTGGACGATTTTTGGAAAGAAATTCCTGCTCTAGATAGCGAGTTCGAACAGAAGCGTCAAGCTTTGGAGGCAAAAAATATGAAATATCGTTTCGTTGCCAAAATGGAAGAAGGCGCATGCCAAGTAGGGTTGCAAGAGGTGGCTTCCAACCATCCTTTCTATGACCTCGAAGGCAGCAATAACATCATTATGATCACCACCGAACGTTACCACGACTATCCAATGATAATCAAAGGCTATGGTGCTGGAGCAAGTGTAACTTCTGCAGGAGTTTTTGCCGACATCATAAGTATTGCCAACATACGTTAAACCATCAAAAAGCAATGATAAAAAAATCCATATTCATAGGTTTTCTGATAGCAATGTGTTGTTGCTTCATAGCGTGCGAAGAAGACGGAGAGAGGTATGCCGACAAATTGGAAAATCAGGATAAACTCATTAAAGAGTTCATCGAGCGAGAAGAAATAAAAGTATTAGAAAACTTCCCTGCCGATTCGGTTTTCAAATCTAACGAATACGTTCTCACCTCATCGGGGCTTTACTTCCAACTCACCAAAAAAGGGAGTGGCGATGAGGTTATTTCTGGCAACAAGGTACAAGTGCGCTACCGTCAAAAAACCTTAGAAAAAGGTGCTATTTTAGAAAGTTTTTGGACAACACAAGACGCTCCTTATCCCAAAGAGGTGGAATACAAAGTCTCTATGGCCGAAGACTGCGAAGCGTGGCACGAAGCTATTGGTTATATGAAAAAATCGAATGCCGAATGCAAAATTATCGTACCCGGAGGCATCGGTTTTTCAGTAGCACAAGCCAATCTTATTCCCTATTTTTTCGAAATGAAAATAAGATTTCATCATTAAAAAAACTAAAACTAAATAAACTATTATGACTCTAATTAAAAGCATTTCGGGCATTCGCGGAACTATTGGCGGTGCTGTGGGCGACGGACTTTCGCCTATCGATGTGGTTAAATTTTCATCTGCTTACGCCACTTGGCTCAAGGCCTATCGCAACAAGGAGCGTTGCAAAGTAGTGGTTGGGCGCGATGCTCGCATTTCTGGTGAAATGGTCAACCATTTAGTCGTTGGTACGTTGCTTGGCTGTGGTTGCGACGTGGTAAACATTGGGCTTGCCTCAACACCTACCACCGAACTTGCCGTTACCATGGAGCAAGCCGATGGAGGTATCATCCTCACTGCAAGCCACAACCCTAAACAATGGAATGCACTGAAGTTGCTGAACGAGCGAGGCGAATTTCTCAACAAAGCCGAAGGCGAAGCCCTACTTGCTATCGCAGAAGGTGGAGAGTTTTCGTACGCCGAAGTAGACTCCATTGGTTCGCTCACCGAAAAATTCGACTTTACTACCCAACATATCAATCACGTGCTTCAGCTCGACTTGGTGGACGTTGATGCTATTCGCAAAGCCAACTTCCGTGTGGCGTGCGACTGCGTTAATTCCGTTGGGGGCATTGCCATTCCACAGCTATTAGAAGCACTTGGCGTAGAACAAATAGATAAACTCTACTGCGAACCTAACGGACATTTCCCTCACAACCCAGAGCCACTCCCCGAACACCTGACCGACATTTCTGCTCTTATCAAGGAGAAAAAAGCAGATGTTGGTTTTGTGGTAGATCCCGACGTGGATCGCTTGGCCATTATTTGCGAAAACGGCGAAATGTTTGGCGAAGAGTACACACTTGTGTCGGTGGCCGACTATGTGTTGCAACACACCAAAGGCAACACCGTTTCCAACCTCAGTTCTACACGTGCGTTGAGCGATGTAACCGAAAAATACGGCTGCCTCTACAACGCCTCGGCAGTGGGTGAAGTGAACGTGGTGGAAAAGATGAAAGCAACCAACGCTGTAATTGGTGGCGAGGGCAACGGCGGAGTTATCTACCCTGCTTCGCACTACGGACGCGACGCTTTGGTAGGTATTGCCCTATTTCTAACGCACTTGGCAAAATCAGGAAAAAGTGTGTCAGAATTGCGTGCTTCTTACCCCAACTACCACATCTCGAAAAACAAAATCCAACTTACGCCTACGATTGATGTAGATGGCGTATTGTGCGTGATAAAAGGTTGCTACAAGCAGTTCAAGATTAACGATATAGACGGCGTAAAAATAGACTTTCCACAAGGATGGGTACACTTGCGCAAATCGAACACAGAGCCCATTATCCGCATCTATAGCGAAGCTCCTACGCGTGAGCAAGCCGAAAAGTTTGCAAACGCCATTATGGACGAGATTAAACGTATTGCGAATATTTAAAAACTTTTGTTTAACCATTTTTTTTATTATGAAAAAGTTTTACTCTTTTTTAGCGGTTCTTTCCATTAGTGCCATGACCTTGGCGAACGACGCCGAAATAGATGGAATTTTCTACAACTTCGACAATTCCACCTTAACCGCTATGGTGACCTATAGCGGAAGCAATTATGATGATGTAAACGAATATGTAGGAGAAGTAATCATTCCTAACTCTGTAACTTATGACGGAGTAACTTATAGCGTCACCTCTATTGGTAATTATGCTTTTTATGGTTGTACTAGTTTAACGTCTATTACTATCCCCAATAGCGTCACCTCTATTGGTGGTTATGCATTTAGAGGTTGTACTGGTTTAACTTCTATTACTATTCCTAATAGCGTCACTTCTATAGATTATGGTGCTTTTTATGGTTGTACTAGTTTAACGTCTGTTACTATTCCCAATAGCGTCACCTCTATTGGTAGTTCTGCTTTTTATGGTTGTACTAGTTTAACGTCTATTACTATCCCCAATAGCGTCACTTCTATTGGTGGTTCTGCTTTTAATAGTTGTAATAGTCTAACGACCTTAAACTTTAATGCTACAAATTGTAATTTTAATTACTATAATAACGATTACCCATTTATCAATTGTCCAATAACACAAATAACTATCGGGGATAATGTTCAAAAAATACCTAACAGTTTTGCTTCAAGGAATTCTTTAATTACATCTATTACCATTCCCAATAGCGTCACTTCTATTGGTAGTTCTGCTTTTTATGGTTGTACTGGTTTAACGTCTGTTTCGGTAGGCAATAGCGTCACCTCTATTGGTAGTTTTGCTTTTCATGGTTGTACTAGTTTAACGTCTGTTTCGGTAGGCAATAGCGTCACCTCTATTGGTAGTTTTGCTTTTAGTAGTTGTACTAGTTTAACGTCTGTTTCGGTAGGCAATAGCGTCACCTCTATTGGTAATTATGCTTTTGATGGTTGTACTAGTTTAACGTCTGTTACTATTCCTAATAGCGTCACTTCTATTGGTAGTTCTGCTTTTAAAAATTCCATAACTTTTTTATTTTTTGAGGGATCAATTCCACCTATATTTGATAGTTATGATATTATTGACGAATTTTGTCTTTTTATTATTCCTGATGAAGCATACGATGCTTACTGCGCAGAATACTCTGAAGTAGTTTCTCGTATAATTCCATATAGTAAGCGTAATCAAGTTGTAAATATAACAGCTTCCGACAACACCTCTGCTCTACTCACAGCCATTGGCGAAGAAAATACACAATTTGTGGTACGTCTGAAGATCACAGGTAGCATCAATAGCTACGACCTAATGGTGATGAACAACAAAATGACCAACCTACGCTATTTAGATCTCAGCGAAGCACGCGTAGTGGCCAACCCCTATGAGTTCTACTCAGGCGTTTGCACTGCCAACGATGTATGGCCCCGGTACGCATTCTACCAAAAGACTACTTTACGAGAAGTTCTTCTCCCTGAAAGCGTATATTCTATTGAAAGTTATGCTTTTCATGGTTGTACTAGTTTAACGTCTGTTTCGGTAGGCAATAGCGTCACCTCTATTGGTAGTTTTGCTTTTTATGGTTGTACTAGTTTAACGTCTATTACTATCCCCAATAACGTCACTTCTATTAGTAATGAGGCTTTTAGAGGTTGTATTGGTTTAACTTCTGTTTCGATAGGCAATATCGTCACCTCTATTGGTGTTTATGCTTTTCATTGTTGTACTGCTTTAACTTCTATTACTATTCCTAATAGCGTCACTTCTATTGATTATGGTGCTTTTTATGGTTGTACTAGTTTAACGTCTGTTTCGATAGGCAATAGCGTCACCTCTATTGGTGGTGCTGCTTTTAGTGGTTGTACTAGTTTAACGTCTGTTTCGGTAGGCAATAGCGTCACCTCTATTGGTAATTCTGCTTTTTATAAATGTTCTCAATTGAAAAAAATAAAAATTCCAAGTTCGGTGTTAACCGTAGGAAGTTCTGCTTTTTACAATTGTCAGTTGGATACAGTCTATACCTACACCATAGAGCCAACCTCCATCAGTCAAGAAACCTTCTCTTGCTACGAAACTGCCGTACTGGCTGTGCCCGAGCAAGCTTACTACAACTACTACTGGGATACACAGTGGAGCCAGTTCACCGAAATCATAGAGTTCAACGAACCCTATGACAACTTCTACTTGCAAGGCGACTACACCTCCGACGACAACACCGGTCGCATCGATGGCAACCCCGACGTAACACAATATCCAAACTCGGGCTACATCGTCGAAGGCGAAGAGATGCAAACCACCGACGAAATGGAGATTAAACACAACGGTACAAGCAGTGGGGGCTCCGTCATTGCCAACGGCAACCTCTCTGCCGACAGCCTACGCTTCAGCATCGACATCACAGCAAACAAATGGTATTTTTTCTCCTTCCCATTTGATATAAACTTGAAGAAAAACATCACCTATTCAGGCAACTATGTCTTCCGCTACTACGATGGCGAGGAGCGTGCTCATTATGGTCACGGCGGTTGGAAAAACGTCAGTGGAAACCACCTACACGCAACGCATGGCTACATCTTCCAAGGCGATACAAATGGCAAACTGATACTCTCGTGGAACGACATCACCTTCCAAGGCGAAAACAAACGCGACACACTGCATCTGCATCCAAGTAGCAATTCGCAAGACGAAAGTTGGAACCTTGTGGGCAACCCCTACTGTAGCTACTATGGGTTGCAAGACACCGACTATCCTGCCCCCATCACCATCTGGAATGGTTCTACCTACGTAGCCTACAACCCAATGGATGACGACTACTATTTGTATCCTTTCCAAGCCTTCTTTGTGCAATGCCCCGAAAGTGTAGAAGGTATCGATTTTGATAAAAACAATCGTAAAACCAAAAATGGCTCCGAAAAAGCAAAAGCACAAAAATTGACAATGAGCAGAATGGCGACCCAAATCGACGTAGAACGTCAGTTGGTAAACCTCACCATCAGCAACGATTCGCTCAGCGACCGCACTCGCATAGTGTTCAACAACCAAAAGAGCATGGACTACGAAATGGAGTGCGATGCTGCAAAATTCATCAGTACCGAAGCACCTCAAATCTACTCGCTCGATACTAAAGATGTGAAGTATGCCATCAATGAGCGTCCGCTATCGGCAGGAACTGTCGATTTAGGTTACTCAGTGAGCCAAGCTGGTGTGTACAAAATAGCTGCTCCACGCATGGATTGCGAAGTAGAACTCGAAGACAAGGAAAGCGGAGCCGAATTCAACCTCACACTTGGCGACTATGAGTTTACCTCCGAAGCAGGCACCTTCGAAAACCGATTCGTGCTACGCATCGTCAATGCGGTAACCAAAGTGGAAACCACCTTTGCCGAAGCAGGGGTAAAGGTTCTCTCCACTCCAGAAGGCATCCTCATCGAGGGAGCTGAGCAAAACGATGTACGCATCTACGACGTTAGAGGCCAACTCCTACAAACGGTTGACACTAGTGATTTGATTCGTTTGCCAAAAGCGATTTATATTGTTCGCGTAGGCCAACAATCGACTAAAG
>JAGCAG010000097.1 GCA_017652785.1 Paludibacteraceae bacterium
AAAGTTACACGATGAGTGTAGAAGATATGGAAATTGTTACAGGAATCGACTTTTTTACCAACCTTCCTGATAGTATTGAGCAAAATATTGAGTCTATTTTATCGTTGAAAAGTTGGATTTGGCAATAAAGTCAATAAATGCTTAAACAGCGATAAATGCAAGGCGAATATATTAAAAATAAACTCAAACATCAAGTATTCTCAATTTTACTATGATAATGTTTTAATGCATTTTGAGAGTAAGTACAAGTTTGAGGAATAATTACGAAAGCGTTGCGTGAAACCTAATGCGTTTTACCAACGTTTTTCTATTTCTGCCCCTCGAAAATAATGTTGCAAAATGTGTTTGTAGTTGTATCCATTGTGTGCCATAACGGCAGCTCCTATTTGGCAAAGTCCAACACCGTGTCCCCAACCAGCACCTATCAACGTAAAGTTTTGCTCTTCATTTTTTTCTACCACAAAGGCCGAACTATATAGATGAGATTCGCTCAACCATTTCCGAATTTCCAACTCTTTGCCTACAGTAATTGTTTGCTTACTCCCCACGATTTTAAGTTCCACAATCCGTGCAGAAGTTCCTCGTTTTAGCGGAATAAGGTCAATGATTTTCCCAAAATCAATACCCGATTTTTTTAGAATCAGAGAGGAGAGTTCTTCATTTGTATAAAACACTCTCCAACGATAAAAGTCTGTAGTTTCTTGGTCATAATTGTTCAAAACTTGCGAAAGTATTGCTTTATCATTTGTATTGCAAAACGAAGTAGGTGAGCTTTTTATGAACTTCCATGCGTTTTCTTCTATCGTCAAATCTGGCAGAATGTCGGTTGATGTGTCCGATATGGCAGTTAGGTAATCGTAATGCTCGTCGGCCCAACAATTTTCGAACAACTCGGTAACTCCTCCACACGATTTTGAAAAGCGAGCATCGCATATTTCACCATTATAAGTTAACACCTCGCCACGAGTTTCTTCTATGGCTTGTTTTACCAAAGTATTTGCTCCAATGCGACTTATGCCCTGATAGCGCTGACAATGATCGTCGGCACAAACATCGAAGTTGACGTGCGCATCGCGTTCGTACCACTTGATGTGGCTACAAGCAGAAGTATGCCCTTTTAACGATGAACAACGAATTGGCTTCATAGCCCAACTACGCGAAATTACTGCGTGTGCCTTAAGTAACTCAAGAGAACTTGTGGCACTCATTTCCGATGAAATTACGCTCTCCAAATAGCTTTCTACCGACAAACTATTAATGGCACAAAGCTGATCATCTTCAACTATAAACCGCAAATTGCCACAAAACCGCTGATTCTCTTTTCGCTCCCAATGAAAACCAATACCAATAGTAACATCTTGCAGTTCAAAAGTGGAACTTGACGACGTGGCTTCAAACGTAAGCGTAGAAAAAAGACGTTGACCAAAAAGAATTTTATCTTTTACCAGACCACAAACTTGCTGACCCGACAGAACAGCACCAATCTCCTTGCAAAGAAAACTTCCATTCAGTACAAAACTAATCTCTTTTTGGTGCATTATACCAACCGATATATAAGGCGTTGCTATCATTTGCAAAAAACAATTTTACGGACAAAAATAAACAAAAACTTTTCAGCATAAAAAGTAGAAATTAAAATGTGTTTATAGACTTGATATGGAAAGTGTTCTACTCACGCTATATGTTCCCAATAATTTGTTACCTTTGGAAAAAATTAATCAAAAAATTTATGGACTTACTTAGAGGAAAAGTTGCCTTGATAACAGGTGCTTCGCGAGGAATTGGTAAAGCTGTTGCCTTAATGTTTGCTTCAGAAGGAGCTGACGTGGCATTTACTTATTTTCGTTCTGGAAATGTAGTGGAAGAAATTGTGAATCAAATTACAGCTTTTGGAGTCAAATGCAAGTCGTATGCGTCAAATGCATCCAATTTTGAAGACTCACATGCTGTAGTGACTCAAGTACTAAACGATTTTGGGAAAATTGACATTTTGGTCAACAATGCAGGAATCACGCAAGATGGTCTGATGATGAGAATGACAGAGAGTCAATGGGACAATGTGATAAACGTAAACTTAAAATCAGCATTCAACTTTATCCATGCTGTTACTCCTATAATGATGCGCCAAAAGAGTGGTTCTATTATCAATATGTCATCGGTTGTAGGTCTCCACGGCAACGCAGGACAGAGCAATTATTCTGCGTCAAAAGCAGGTCTTGTTGCTTTGTCAAAATCCATTGCCAAAGAGTTAGGTTCTAGAGGTATCAGATCCAATTGCATAGCTCCAGGGTTTATTGTAACTGAAATGACCGATTCTCTAAACGACGATACTAAACAACAAATCGTAAAATCAATTCCTCTTCGTCGTGAAGGTTTGCCCGAAGATGTAGCAAAAACAGCTTTGTTTTTAGCGTCAGATATGTCAAGTTACGTTACTGGGCAGGTTATATCTTGTTGTGGAGGAATGAACATCTAAAAGCATACGTCAATTCCTATTTTTTTTAACTACCTTTGTTGCTCATTTTTCGTTTATGTTCAAAGGACAACCTAAAGGTTTTTACACTCTTGCTTTGGCCAACACAGGCGAACGTTTTGGTTTCTACACCATGCTAGCCATTTTTGCACTTTTTTTACAAGCAAAATTTGGTTTTTCGGCTGTTGCAACATCAAATATTTTTGCAGGATTTTTGGCCTTTGTGTACTTTTTACCCTTGTTTGGAGGTTTTCTTGCCGACAAATTTGGTTATAGCCGAATGGTAACCATTGGCATCATCGTAATGTTTTTCGGGTACGTTTTTCTGACTTTACCATTTTTTGGACAATCGGGAATTGTAACAATGTTTGGCGCATTGTTTTTAATAGCAATAGGCACAGGACTTTTCAAAGGAAATTTACAAGTGATTATTGGCAACCTTTACGATGCCCCTCAATATCAATCAAAACGCGACTCTGCTTTCTCCTTGTTCTATATGGCCATCAATTTAGGTGCGATGTTTGCTCCTGTGGCAGCCACCAAAGTTACTGAGTATTTTATGGCTAAATATGATTTGGTTTATAACGGAGCAATTCCAGCCCTTTGTCATAAGTTTTTAGCAGGAGATACATCTGTTGCTCAACAACTTACAGAACTTGCTCAACAACAATTAGTATTCACAGGCGACTTGGCACTATTTGCTGAACTTTACATAAAAAGACTCTCCGAATCTTATCATTGGGGATTTGCTATAGCTTGTTTTAGCATGGTGCTATCCATTGTAATCTATGGTTTTTCTTTTATCGTTGTAAAGAGAAACAAGCAAGAAGCAAAGCAAATAGAGGAGAGCAATACTCTTAAGCAAGAACTCTCTCCTGAGCAAACAAAAAAAAGAATCTCTGCTTTAATGCTTGTTTTTGCTGTGGTTATCTTTTTTTGGATGGCATTTAGTCAAAGCGGACTAACACTGACCTTTTTTGCTCGCGACTATACAACCTCCTATGCAGAAGGTATCACTCGTATTGGATTCGATATTTGGAATTTAGTATTGCTAACAATAGCTGTTTATGGTGCATTTGCTATTTTTCAGTCAGAAAAAAAACTAAACAAACTTATTGCAACCGCTATTACCTTTATCGCCATTATAGGAGTATGTATTAAATACTTCTCACTTGGTAACACAACAAGTGACATTTTACCACAAACGTTTCAACAATTCAATCCCTTCTTTGTGGTAGTTCTTACTCCCGTATTCATAAATTTATTTGGAGCAATGGCAAAAAGAGGGAAAGAACCATCTGCTCCTAAAAAAATAGGGATAGGAATGTTTATTGGTGCTTGTGGATTTTTGATAATGGCTATTGGTTCTATAGGTTTACCTATGCCAAATGACTTAACTTCAGGAGAAACATTCACAAAAGTATCTCCTAATTTACTAATTTACACCTATTTGGTACTTACGTTTGCCGAACTATTTTTAAGTCCAATGGGAACATCGTTTGTCAGTAGAGTTGCTCCTCCAAAATACAAAGGAGCAATGATGGGTTGTTGGTTTGCAGCTTCTGCCGTGGGCAATTATCTTGTTTCCATTATTGGAATGCTCTGGGGTGATATTCCACTATGGATACTTTGGGGAATTTTAATTGTACTTTGCCTGATTTCTGCATCGTTTATCTTCGCAATAATGAAACGTTTGGAAAGTGTAATTGAGGAATAATAAAGAATTAAAAAATAAATATAAGTATGATTACAAAAGAACAAATTCAAGAATTTATTAGTCAAGCTCATCGTGTAGGAAATGCAGGTTTGACATTGTGTAGTAGTGGAAACATTTCGTGGCGCATAGGCGATAAAGCTTTGATTTCAGGAACAGGTTCCTGGGTGCCAAATTTAGTAGAAGAAAAGGTTTCTATTTGCGACATTGCAACAGGAACTCCTTTGAATGGAGTTAAACCATCAATGGAAAGTACTTTTCATTTAGGTGTATTGCGTTCGAGAGAAGATGTTAATGTAGTGTTACATTTTCAGTCGAAATATGCGACTGCTGTTGCTTGTATGAAGAACAAACCTACAAATTTTAATGTTACAGCAGAAGTTCCTTGTCATGTAGGAAAAGAAATTCCTATCATTCCTTACTATCGTCCAGGATCGCCAGAACTAGCAAAAGCCGTAATGGAGGCGATGCAGGAACACAATTCTGTTTTGCTTACAAACCATGGTCAGGTTGTTTGCGGCAAAGACTTCAACCAAGCATTCGAACGTGCAACTTTCTTTGAAATGGCGTGTCAGATAATTTTATTGAGTGGAGGAGATTATTCCGTTCTCACTCCTGAAGAAATTGATGATTTGGAAGTATATGTATTAGGTAAAAAAACACCTCTAAAATAAAAACTATATATGCGTTACGTAGCAGCTGATTTTGGTGCCGGAAGTGGTAGGGTTATAGTAGGAAGTTTTGAAAACGAAGAACTTGTTTTAGACGAAATTCATCGTTTCCCCAACCGACAAATTACACTCAATGGAAGAGTTTATTGGGATTTTCTTTCGCTTTTTGAAGAACTAAAAAGCGGTTTACGCAAAGCTTTTGCAAAATATGGCGACGAAATTTATAGTATTGGAGTAGATACTTGGGGAGTAGATTTTGGTCTAATTGATGGAAATGGTCATTTACTTGCAAATCCTGTTTGCTACCGCGATTCTCGCACAAAAGGGATGTTGGAAGAAGCATTTGAACGTTTACCAAAAGAAGATTTTTTTGCTTTGGCAAGTAATCAGTTTATGGAAATAAACACAGCATTCCAACTTTTAAGTGCTACGTTAACAAAAGATGTTGCGTTGAAAAATGCAAAAAAACTGCTCTTTATGCCCGACTTGTTTAATTACTTTTTAACGGGAAAAACCTTCAACGAATACACCATTTCTTCAACTTCTCAATTACTTAATTCTCAGACAAAAAAATGGGATAAAACTATTTTTAGTGCTTTGGATTTAGATAGAGATTTGATGCAAAAAATCATTTTTCCACAAACAGTAATTGGCGATCTTACTGCAGAAATTTGTGCTGAAGTTGGAGGTAATGCTAAAGTTGTTGCTGTTGGTTCTCACGACACGGCAAGTGCTTTGGCATCTATTCGCACAAATGAAAATGACTGGGCATTCATTAGTTCTGGAACGTGGTCGCTGATGGGAGTGAAAGTAGATGAACCTATACAAACGCCCGAAGCAATGGATAGCAACTTTACAAACGAAGGAACTGTTGACGGGAAAATTCGTTTCTTGAAAAACATCACAGGACTTTGGTTAATTCAGTCTTTAGTAAAAGAGTGGGAAAAACAAGGTCAGCAATGCGACTATTCAGTTTTGGTTTCAGAAGCAGAAAACTCAACTTGTAATAGTGTGATAGATGTAGACGATGTGCATTTTGCAAACCCAATCAGCATGTCGAAAGCTATTGGTGATTTTTGCGAAAGAACTAATCAGGAAAAACCTGTAACAAATGGAGATTTTATGCGTTGTGTTTGCCTTTCATTGGCAACAAAATATGCCGAAGTTAAACAACAATTAGAAGATTGCTCCGGAAAAGAAATAAATAAAATCTACATCGTTGGTGGAGGCTCTCGAAATAGACTGCTGAACAAATTTACTGAAGAAAAAACAGGTTGTAAAGTTATTCTTGGCGATGTAGAAGCAACTGCAATTGGTAATATCACAATTCAAGCTCTATCTTCTGGAGAATTAAAATAGATTCAAGATGAAAAAACTAGTTCCTTTATTGATCGTAATTTTTTCACTACTTTCATGTCAAAAGCAGCAATTTGATTTGACAGATTTTGAAGTTCACGAAAACTCAAAAAACAATTCCAAACAACTGAATTTGGCACTACAATCGATAAAAAAACTTTGTAGAAATGGACAAGAAATTTATATTTCATTACCTAAAGGAACGTACCATTTCTACGAAAAAGGAACGTTTCTTTGTGAATACTACATTTCAAACCACGATCAGGACAACCCAAAACGAGTTGTATTCAATTTTGATGAGTGGGAAAATCTAGTATTTGATGGTAATGGTTCGAAGTTTATTTTTCATGGTCGACTGCTCCCATTTACCCTTAAAAATTCCAAAAATTGTAAACTAAAGAATTTCTCTATTGATTTTGAGAATCCTCATATTGCTCAAGTAAAAATCGTTGAGAATCAAACAGAAAAAGGAATTGTTTTTCGTACAGAAGATTGGGTAAATGCACGTATAAGTTCCGATAATACTTTCGAAGTTTATGACGAAGCTTGGACAGTGAAACCAGTTACAGGCATTGCTTTTGAGCCCAAAACAAACCATATTGTTTATCGTACGAGCGATTTAATTTGTGATTTTTCTCAGTGCGAACAAATTGATTCAAACTTATTTTTTGCTCCAAATTGGAAAGACGAACGACTCAAACCTCAAACAAAAATTGCATTAAGAAATTACTATCGTCCTGCTCCAGCCATATTTCTTGTTGAAAACTACAATACCGAAATTGAAAACGTAAAAGTGCATTATGCAGAAGGGATGGGACTTTTGGCTCAACTTTGTGAAAACATCACTTTGAATAATTTTTCCGTTTGTTTAGAAGAAGAAAGTGGAAGAGTTTTCACCACTCAAGCCGATGCTACTCATTTTTCAAGTTGTAAAGGGAGAATTATTTCAAAGAACGGACTTTACGAAAATATGATGGACGACGCAATAAACGTACACGGAACATATCTGAAAATTGTTCAAAAAATTGACAATAATTCTTTGATTGCCAAATACATGCACCATCAATCGTGGGGATTTAAATGGGGAGAGATGGGCGACGAAGTTCAGTTTGTGAGTTCCAATACAATGGAAGTTATTGGAGAAAAAAACATTATTTCATCTATCAAGCCCTACAATTCAGACGATATTTTGGGAGCAAAAGAGTTTTTAATTTGTTTTGAAAAAAATATTGATTCAACAATTTTTGAAAAAGAATCAGTAGGAATAGAAAATTTGACTTGGTGTCCAGAGGTAATTTTTACAGAAAACATTATTCGTAATAATCGTGCAAGAGGAGCACTTTTCAGTACACCAAAGGACGTAATAGTAGAGAATAATTTTTTTGATCATACGTCGGGGACAGCTATTCTACTTTGCGGCGACTGCAATGGTTGGTTCGAAACGGGAGCATGTCGAAACGTGACAATTCGAAACAATCGTTTTGTAAACGCACTAACTAATATGTTTCAATTCACAAATGCCATTATTTCCATCTATCCCGAGATTCCAAATCTTGCCGAACAAAAGCAATATTTTCACGGAGGAGAAGAACAAGGAATTGTTATTGAAAACAATTTATTTGAAACTTTTGACCAACCAATTGTGTTCGCAAAATCGCTTAACGGACTGATTTTTAGGGAAAATAAAATTGTTCAAAATTCAGATTATGAGCCTTTTCATTGGAACAAGAATCGTTTTCTTTTTCAGCATACCAAAAATATAAAAATCGAAAATAACAAGTTCTCAAATGGTTTTGACGAAACTAAAGATGTGATTTTCTTAGAACAATGAAAACCACAATTTTTCACTCCAAAATAGGTGAAATAACTCTCTACGTCCGTCGTGGATTATCAAGAACAACTTTTACTGTTTCTGAAAACGGAGTTAGAATATCTACTCTTCCTCAAGAAGTTGCTACACTTTTTCCTCTTTCTGAAGAACGTGTAGAATGGATTTTATCAGCAAAACAAAGAATAGAAAAAAATAAAAAGAAACATATTGTTTTCGATAAAAACACAATTCTTAAAACGAATAAATTTACAGTTGTTTTCAAAGAAAACAATCTTATAAAAACATCTTTTACTGCTATTTATAAAGATAATTTTCTAGAAATAAATTATCTACCAAAAGTAGATTTTACTAAAAAACAGAACGTAATCAAAAACATCATTTCTCATTATCTAAAACAAGAAGCACAGACTTATTTACCACAAAGATTGAGTAATTTGGCAGAGAAATATGGTTTTGAGTTTCAGTCGGTAAAAATAAATTCGGCAAAGAAACGATGGGGAAGTTGCTCTACACGTCGGAATATAAATTTGAGTCTGTTTTTAATGCTTTTGCCTGAAGAATTGATTGATTTTGTGTTAGTTCACGAACTTTGTCACACTCGAGAAATGAATCACGGAAAAAACTTTAAGATGCTAATGAAAAGCATTTTTCCTAATTACGAAAATCTCAATACAAAACTAAAAAACGAACGAACTTTATGACCGTTCTCTTTGAATGTCTTCTGTGAGTTTTTTATAGATTTCTTGCCAGTTTTCTTTATCAGAAAGAGCTTTTAAATGCTTTTCTATCACATTATTATCTCGTCTTTTTGCTGGACCTGTTTGCGCTTGTTTTGGAGAAATTGTTTTTACCTTTTCTACCGTTTCCTCAATCAATGGCAACAACACCTCAAAAGGAATTTCTCCCAATAAATTTTGAGCAATAGAAAACAAGTGATTCGTAAAATTACAAGCAAAGACTGCCGAGAGATGGATTTTTTGACGATTCTCAGATGAAATAGAAAAAACTTTTTTAGACAACACCGATGCCAATTCTCTAATTTTCTGCGCAGAAAAATCGTTATTTGCCTCTATAAAAAGTGGAACTTTAGAAAAATCAATCTCTTTGTTCTTGGAAAAAGTTTGCAAAGGGTAGAGTACTCCAAAATTTTGTCTGTTTTTATCAAAAACATCCATTTTTACACTTCCTGCAGTATGAATGTGCACGCCGTTCGAAAGTGTTTTTTGAGAAATGAGTTCAGGCAAAACCTCATCCGTTACACAATAAATATAAATATCTCCATCGTCAATTAAATCATTGTAATTTGTTGTGTAACTAGACTTTACCTCATCAGCTAAAGTTTTTGCCGATGATTTTGTTTTGCTAAAAACTTGAACAATGGAATAACCTTTTTTATAAAATGCCTTTGCCAAATGAGTAGCGACATTTCCAGCTCCAATAAAAACCAATCTTTGCATCAGAATTTCTCCCAATGAATTTTTTCGTACTGAAGTTTTTCCTCGTCGTAAGGCTTACGTTCTTCGTCTTTATAACCAATAGCAACGATATTCAGTACGCAAAGATTTTGTGGAATATTAAGCAAACCTTTTATATAATCTTCTGCTGTTTGCTGCTCGTTTTTTTCTCGGTTATGAACTTGTACCCAACAACTTCCTAAACCCAAATCTTCGGCCTGAAGTTGAATAAATGTTGCAGCAATAGAAGCATCTTCATACCAAACGTCGCTCTTCTCTGAATCTGCAACAACCACGATTGCTAGCGGAGCTCCTTCTACCAATTTGCTACCAAAAGGACGGCATTCCGACATTTTTTTCAACATTTCTTTATCTTCTACAACAACAAATTCCCATCCATTGGTTCTTTTCGAAGCTGGTGACATCAATGCTGTTTGCAGAATTTGCTCTATTTTTTCTCGTTCAACAGATTTTTCCAAGTATTTCCTAATACTTCGACGGTTTTTTGCCAAATCGTGAAAAGTTTTCATATCTATTCTTCTAAATCATTTAACCATAAATTAAAATAAGCATCGCTAGGCAAATTCAAATCCTCTCTTGGAGAGAGCGAAATGTTAAATACCTTTGGGCCATCGGGCATACACGAACGTTTGTATTGCTGCGAAAAAAAACGATATATAAATGTTTTTAACCACTTTACAATTTCGGTTTCATCATATTTTTCGTCAAAAACTTTTTTTGCAAACTTCAATATCGTTTTTGGAGGTAATTGATAAGACAAAAAATAGTACATAAAGAAGTCGTGTAACTCATAAGGACCAACCAAATCTTCTGTCTTTTGTTTTATATTTCCTTTTTCGTCGGCAGGAATAAGTTCTGGACTTATAGGTGTGTCAACAATGTCAAGCAAAATTCGCTTCAATTCTCCGTTACTTTGCTCTGCAACGTGTTTCACAAGAGGTTTTATAAATGTTTTTGGCACTCCTGCATTTACGCCATACATCGACATCTGATCGCCATTGTACGTTGCCCAACCGAGAGCCAACTCCGACATATCGCCTGTTCCAACCACCAAACCATTTTCTTTATTTGCTACGTCCATTAAAATTTGAGTACGTTCTCGTGCTTGAGTATTTTCGTAAGTAACATCGTGAATATTTTTATCATGTCCAATATCTTCAAAATGCTGTAAACAAGCCTTTTTAATATCAATTTCCTTCAGAGTTGCTCCAATGTTTCTAACTAAATTCAACGCATTTTGATAAGTACGACCAGTAGTTCCAAAACCTGGCATCGTAATAGCAATAATTCCTTTTCTATCAATATTCAAAAAGTCAAAAGCCCTTGCACAAACTAACAACGCCAAAGTAGAATCTAATCCACCAGAAATACCTACAATAACCTTTTTACAACCAATTCTATTCAAACGAGTTGCTAAACCAAGATGCTGTATAGTAAGCGATTTTTCACATTGAGAAAATAAGTTCTGTTCGTCAATAAAAGGAAATGGTTTTAGATTTTTTTCTAATAATTCTTCGTCTTTTTCTACAATACATTGTGTCGTTTCATCATTTATTGGAGTGTGTTCTATGTCAATTTCAGTAACAAAGATTTCGTTTTTTGTTGATGCTAACATTTTGTTAAACAAAACTTTACCTTCTTTCGAAATTGTTATTTCTCCACCAAAAGCAGCATCAGTTGATGATTCGCCAAAACCACTTGAAAGAGTAATCAACGGAGCCGTAGTTTTCCCTGCAAATGAGAAAGAATCTATGTTAATTGTTGTTGGTTGTGCTGAAATTTGAAAAATAAGATTCGCATTTTTCACAGGAACATTTCCAACTCCAACGGAAAAAGTAATATCATAACTATCAAAAAAATCTTTTCCAAAAGGAACATCTTTCCCTAAACAATCTATTGTTCTAATTGTTTGAACTTCGCTAAACCAACGTTTGTCTTTATAAGATAAAACATTTTTAGGAACAACCCCCAAGATATCTCCTTTATGAAAAACAACTGCAACATTGTACAGCAAGCCATTATCTAACGCAAAAGGCAACCCAACAACTGCAACAATATCAAGCGATTTTGTGCTATTGACTAATTTCTTTAATCCTTCGTGTGCCTTTTCTACCAACAAATGATGCAGAAAAAGGTCCCCACAAGTTGCTCCCGTAATTGATAATTCGGGGAAAACCACTATTCTTGCTCCTGCATCAGTTGCTTCTTGTATCAGATTCTCTATTTGCAATACATTAAAATCAACATCTGCAACTCTTACGAGTGGTACAGCAAGTGCAATTTTAATTTTTTCAGGAATACACATAGAAAAAAGTAATCAAATATCTGACAATCCTAACAAATACTTTCCGTAATTTGTTTTTTCGAGTGACTTGCCTATGTTTTGTAATTCTTCTGTAGAAATCCAACCATTTCGCCAAGCAATCTCTTCGATACAACTAACGTAAAAACCTTGTCGATTTTGGATTGTTTCCACAAAGTTTGATGCTTCAAGAAGACTATCGCAATTTCCTGTGTCGAGCCATGCAAAACCTCTACCAAAGATTTCAACTTGCAATGCTCCTTCCTCCAAATAAAGTTTGTTTAGATCTGTAATCTCATATTCGCCACGTTCTGAAGGCTTTAGGCTAGCTGCTTTTTCGGTAACGGTTTCATCGTAGAAGTAAAGTCCAGGAACAGCATAATGACTTTTTGGAACTGCGGGTTTTTCTTCAAGCGAAAGCACTTTTCCTTCCTCATCAAACTCCACCACGCCATAAGCACGAGGGTCTTTTACATAGTAACCAAACACACATGCACCTTTTTCTATTGAAGCAGCACGTTTCAACATTGCAGAAAATCCTTGCCCATAAAACAAATTATCTCCCAAAATCAAACAACCTTTTTCTCCTGCAAGAAAATCAGCTCCAAGCACAAAAGCTTGAGCTAAACCATTGGGAACTTCTTGTACCTTATATTCAAAACGCATTCCGAGTTGTTCGCCAGAACCAAGCAACTCTTGAAACATAGGTAAATCGCGCGGTGTCGAAATTATCAAAATCTCTTTTATTCCTGCCAACATCAATGTTGAAAGCGGATAGTAAATCATCGGTTTATCATAAACAGGCATGATTTGCTTCGAAATAGCTTTCGAAAGAGGGTAGAGTCGCGTTGCACTTCCTCCAGCAAGAATAATTCCTTTCATTGTTTCTTAAATTAATTTATTAGTTTTCGTGTCAGGGAAAATGATTTTTGGCTCAAAGTTTTTTGCTTCGGTAGCATCCATCCATGCATAAGCCAAAATTATGATAATGTCGCCAGGTTGCACCAATCGCGCAGCTGCACCATTAAGACAAATCTCTCCCGAACCTTTTTTGCCTTTTATAACGTAAGTTTCAAAACGAGCGCCATTGTTGTTATTTACAATAAAAACTTTTTCGTTAGGCAAAATGTTTGCTGCATTTATCAAATCTTCGTCAATGGTAATGCTCCCGATATAATTCAAATTGGCATCGGTAACTGTTACTCGATGAATTTTTGATTTCAAAATTTCTACATACATTTTTTACTTGTATTGAATGTTATCTATTAATCGAACCGTACCACAAAAAACTGTAATACAGCCAACTATATAATTTGCATCGTCCCAATTTTGGATTGACTGAAGTGTCTTTCCATCAACAATTTCAAAGTATTCCACACAAAGACCATCTATATTATTAATAGTGGTAATAACCCAATCTATCGTCTCTTTTATACTTTTTTCGTTCTGATAATCAATGCTTTTTAGAAGTGTTTTGTAAATATTTATCGCTATTTGCTTTTCGCTTTCGCTCAAAAGAGCATTGCGACTACTAAGCGCCAAGTCACTTTCTTCGCGTACAATTGGACAACCTATGATTTCTATAGGATAACTTTTTGTCGCTACTAAATGTCGAATAATTGCCAATTGCTGAAAATCTTTTTCACCAAAATAAGCCTTATCAGGAGTAGTAAGTTCAAACAATTTACCAACAATTTGCACGACACCATTGAAATGTCCAGGACGGAATTTGCCTTCCATTACTTCATCTAATCCGTTGAAATTAAACTCAAAAGTTGAATTTAACTCTTCGCTACTATAAACTTCATCAACTTCTGGAGCAAAAATGGCAAAACAATTGTTTTTTTCGAGCAACTTAGCATCAGCCTCCAACGTACGAGGATATTTTGCCAAATCGTTTTTGTCGTTAAACTGTGTTGGGTTAACAAAAATGCTAACAATGCACACATCGTTTTCTTTTGCACAACGTCGAATGAGCTGCAAATGACCTTCGTGCAAAGCTCCCATTGTTGGCACTAAACCAATGGTTTTTCCGTTGTTTTTAAGTTTACCAACAAGTTCTTGCAATTTGTTTTTTGTTTTTATTATTTCCATTTTCTCAGTTCCGTATTATGCTTGTTCTTCCTAAGAAGAACGAGTGCAAAATTAATATAAGTTATGATTTAGGACAAAAAACCATTACTGAAATAAATATCGTTTACTTGCAAAAGTAAACTCTTCTAACACGTGGAGCAATTGATGTAAGAACCTCATAAGGAATAGTTCCTAAAACTTCTGACATATCAGCAATGGTTTGTTTGTCACCGAACACAGTCACCTCATCTCCTTCTTTTACGTCGGAATTTGTCACATCTACCATCATCAAGTCCATACAAACATTGCCAATAATGGGAAAAGTTCGTTCTCCAATAAGAACTCTCCAAGCACCATTACCAAGCCGACGGTCGATACCATCTGCATAACCGAGAGGCAGTAGGGCAATTTTTGATTTTTGCTTCAAAACTCCTTTTCTGCTATACCCAACAGTTTCTGTTTCAGCAACATATTTAATTTGAGCAACCTTTGTTTTTAGTGTACAAACATTTTGTAAAATATCTTTTTCTGAAAAACTAATACCCCAAAGTCCAATACCAAGACGGATCATGTCAAATTGATTTTTTGTAAAACGCTGAGCACCAGATGAATTTAGGATATGAAACAAAATTTTGTGAGAAAAAACTGATGTAATCTTTTCTGCACATTTGGAGAAATAATCCACTTGTTGTTGTGTAAAAATATCAAATTGCGAATCATCAGCACCAACTAAATGAGAAAAAACAGAAACCACTCTCAAATACGACTGATTCTGAAGAGTTTCTATCACTTTATCCAAATCCTCCCACTCAAAACCTGCACGATGCATTCCACTATCAATTTTCAGATGAATAGGGTAGTTTTTCAAATTTCTTTGTTCAACTTCTGAAAGCATTTTTTGTAGCATATTGAACGAAAAAATCTCAGGTTCAAGGTTATTTTCAATCATTCTACCCAAAACATCAACACAAGGATCAAGCACTAATATAGGAAGAGAAATTCCTGCTTGACGAAGTTCTACACCTTCGTGAGCAAATGCAACAGCTAAATAATCGCAACCCCAATATTGTAAAGCCTTCGAAACCTCAATAGACCCACTTCCGTAAGCCGAAGCTTTAACCATACACATTAGTTTTGTTTCTGGTTTTAACTTGTTTCTAAAGTGATTGACGTTGTTTTTCAGTGCATCAAAGTTAGTTTCTAAAACAGTATCGTGAACTAAAAGTCTCAACCTTTGCAATACTAATTTTTCTTCTTTTGAGGAAGCAATTTTGAGCAAAATGGCTTCGTTGCGTATGGTTTCAAAAAAATTAGATCTTAAAAAGAGATGTATATCTGAAAAAACAAGACGCTCCTTTTCAGGAAATTGAAATGCATGTTGCGACAAGCATTCGCCAATCAAAACAACACGATGAAGTTGTTTGCGGAGAAAAGCACTTTGTACCTCTGCAACCAACGTTGGTATTTCTGCATTGCAATTTTTATTGTCAGCAAAAAGAATCAACGTCCGAGGCATTTTTTCATCAATTTGTTGCTCCAAAAATGCCAAAGAATGGTTTGTCAACGACTTTAGGTCTGAATTGTAAGAATCTTTTACTATCAAACAACCATTTATTCCACTCTCTACCTCAATCCTCATCTATTTAGCCTTTTTCTTATACAAAAAAAGTGCGGAAAGAAACTTTTCCCCCGCACCTTTACTTTCCGAATATTAAATCAAACTATTGGGGTCCAAGTTATCCTTCTCAATATCTAAGAAATAACGATAGGTTCCTACCTTAAGTTCAAAACAAGCTTCGTAGTCGCAAACAATAATTCCTTTTGGATGCATTTGCAAAGCACTAATTGTCCACATTTGAGAGATACCTTCTTCCACAGCATGACGCAATGCACGAGCTTTATTATGTCCATTCACAATAATCAACACCTCTTTTGCATCAAGTACTGTTCCAACACCAACAGTAAGAGAAGTTTTTGGAACTTTGTTCACGTCGTTATCAAAGAAACGAGAGTTTGCAATAATAGTATCTGTTGTCAAAGTTTTGATACGAGTACGCGATTGCAACGAAGAACCTGGTTCGTTGAACGCAATATGACCATCAGGACCGATTCCACCCAAAAACAAATCGATACCACCAACGGCTTTAATTTTTTGTTCGTAACTTTCGCATTCTGCTGTCAAGTCTTCTGCATTACCATTCAAGATATTAACATTTTTTTCTTGAATATCAATGTGTTTGAAAAAGTTATTCCACATAAATGAATGATAACTTTCAGGATGATCTTTTGGCAAACCAATATATTCGTCCATATTAAATGTTATTACATTCTTGAACGATACTTTTCCTGCTTGATTCAAACGAATCAACTCTCGATACATTCCCAACGGAGAAGAGCCAGTTGGCAATCCCAAAACAAAAGGTTTTTCTTCTGTTGGATTTGCAGCGTTGATTTTACTTACCACGTAATTTGCAGCCCATTGCGAAACGATGGCATAATCTGGTTCAATTATTAGTCTCATTTTTTTATTTTTTTAATAACACGGGCAAAGTTACAAAAAAGAGATTATTATTTCGTAAAAATCAGGATAAAAAGAGCAAAAAACAAAAGCTATAACCTTGGAAAGATATTGTCAATCTGATTTTTTCAACAATGTTGTTTTATTGGTTTTTCATTATCTTTGCAACCAAAGTTTCAGATGTAAAAAAAATGAAAATAGACAATCTTTGTAAATCATTGCAACTATATTACTACTTAGCATTTTTGTTGTTTTTTGCTGTTGCATTTTTGTTCTCAGCTTTTATAAAAAATCCGTTATTTGAATTAGGGTCTAATATTGCAATTATATTGCAATCTATTGGAATATTGTACACTATAATCTCTATTCCGTTAAGTTTGTGGCTTTTTAATCAAAAACTAAAAAAATTAAAAACAGAGACATTAGCACAAAATTTCTACAAAAGAATATGGCTTTTGCGTTTAATCTTCATCTCATTTGGTGTTATTTTAAACGTATTGCTGTTCTATATTCTGAAAGACTTATCAATGCTTTATGCTGCTGCAATTGCAGCGATAGCATTTATTTTCTGCAAACCGACAATGATAAAAATTGAGAATGATTTTTCAATTTTTGATGAACAAAACGAACAAGGGAAAGAAGAATGAGAATCGCTGTTGATTTTGATGGAACAATTGTTCAACACGCCTATCCTTCTATAGGAAAGGAGATTCCTTTTGCAATAGAAACGCTCAAACGTTTGCAAAAAGAAGAACACCACCTGCTTATTCTTTGGACAGTGAGAACTGGCAAATTTTTGGATGAAGCAGTAGAGTTCTGCAAAAGCAAAGGATTGGAATTTTATGCAGTAAATCAGAATAATCCTGATGAGGAAGATTCAAAAGGAAAGAAAATAATAGCCGACGTTTACATTGATGATAGAAGTTTAGGTGGTTTACCAGACTGGGGTATAATCTATAAAGTATTGAAAGAAAATCTAACGTGGAAAGATCTTTATCAATCCACTCAAAAGAAATCATTTTTTGACAAATTAAAAACTAAAAAATAATATGATACAACGTATTCAAACAGTTTACTTGCTAGTGGTGGCATTGCTTAGTGGAATAGTATTATTTTTTCCTGTTGCTGATTTTTATTCACTACAAAACGGTATTTTTGAACTTAGTTACAAGGGATTAATTGGAGAAAGTGGAGTTCAAATAACTTCAGTTTGGACTTTAACTTTGCTAATATCAGTTATCCTTCTTCTCTCATTTGTTAGCATATTTTTCTACAAAAAACGCATCTTACAAATTCGTTTGATTGTATTCAACATTGTTTTAATGTTTGGTTATTACGCATTATTGGCTTATTGGATTTTCAAAATCAAATCATCGCTTGGCGAAACAGAAATTTCTTTAAGTTTAATAGCCTCGTTTCCTTTGGTTAATATCATTCTTTCCTACTTAGCAATTCGTGCTATAGGTAAGGACGAAGCTCTTGTTCGTTCGTTGGATAGGTTAAGATAAAACCACTTTCTCTATAGTTTAAATTCTGAATGAAAAGAAATCTTTCCATAGTATTTTTGCTAATTTTTGCACTCTTATTTGTTGCTTGCAAAAAGAACAAAGACGAGGTTTATTACATCAAATTCAAGGATAAATCTTATGCCATAGAATCAGCTCGTGCTTTACGCAAATCCTACGATTCTTCCGAAAAACTTTATGAATTTGATTTATTTTTCAAAGGAAAACAAATCTCTTTCAATATGGATTTAGTGAGCGGACAAGGAGCTTATCTAAAATTAGATTTAAAAATTGATTCTGCTGCCTTAAAAAAAGGTGTTTATTCCATTGATGAGCAAGGGAAAAATTTCTCCATTATTCCAGGAAAAACTAATGAGGAAGGAAAAATTGTGGGTTCTTTTTTCAAATTTATTCCACTATCAAAAACAGATTTAGATACTATTTTTACTTACATAAAATCAGGCTATGTTAATGTTTATCAGGATGGAGACGCTTGGCGTTACGACATCAAGCTTTCCGATGGTAAAGATTCTATAACAGGAACTTACAAAGGTGATTACTTTCTTCAAAACGATATTGATGGTGTAAAAGTAGGAGAGGTTTTTATTGGCGATTCAACCTATAATTTACAACGAGGCGACATGATGCTTTGGGGTAACATTTTCTCTGAAAATTTGAATTATTATGAACTATTTTTCTACTCCACAAATATGCGTTACTCCGAGAAAGGAAAGTTTCAGAAAGGCTTAGTTTTTGTCGTTGGCTTGCATTCAACAGGAAGTGATTTTCCTAGCGATGGAACATACACTTTGTCTAGAGATTATCAAAACTTTACAGTTTTAGCAGGTAGAAAAGAAGGGTCTATTGATTGGGGAACGTATTGGTACGACTATTCCTCAGCAACAGTTTCAACAAAAGCTTTTGTTTTGAAAAACAGCTCCATTACAATTCAACGAGAAGGAGAAAAAATGCTGGTAAATTTTGATTGTACCGACCAACTTGGAAATGAAATAAAAGGGGAGTACAAAGCCGACTTTAGAAAAATAGACCTACGCAAAACCGAATAAGCAATGAATCAAAAAATTGAATTGCTTTCTCCCGCAAAAAATCTTGAATGTGGAATTGCAGCCGTAAATTGCGGAGCTGATGCCGTTTATATTGGAGCTCCAAAGTTTGGAGCAAGAGCAGTTGCAGGTAATACTCTTCACGACATTGAGAAACTTATCAACTATGCACATCCGTTTGGAGTGAAAATTTTTGCAACGCTTAATACAATTCTCTATGATAATGAATTAGAAGAAGCTCAGAAACTCATTCACCAACTTTACAACATCGGTTGCGATGCACTTATTGTTCAAGATTTAGGCATTCTTAAACTCGATATTCCTCCCATTGCACTTCATGCTAGCACACAAACCGACAACCGAACAGTTGAAAAAGTTCAGTTTTTGCAAAAATGTGGTTTCGAACGAATTGTTTTGGCTCGAGAAACTCCTTTAGAACTAATTGAAAAAATTTACAAGCAAACCCAAGCCGAATTGGAAGTTTTTGTACATGGAGCTTTGTGCGTGAGTTATAGTGGGCAGTGTTATATGAGTTATGCAAACTGCGGAAGAAGTGCAAACAAGGGGGAGTGTGCACAATATTGCCGATTGCCATATTCTCTGCAAGACGCAAACGGCAATATACTCCTCAAAAACAAACATTTGCTTTCGTTAAAAGACCTCAATCGTGCCAATTTTTTGGAGGATTTGATAAATGCAGGAGTAATGTCCTTCAAAATTGAAGGGAGAATGAAGGAGGCAAATTACGTAAAAAACATTACTGCTTTTTATCGAAAAAAACTGGATGCCATTTTGGAACATCAACCGGAAAGAAAACGAAGTTCTTTTGGTAAAAGCACTTTCTTTTTCAATCCCATTGCCGAAAAATCTTTCCATCGTGGAAATACAGATTATTTCCTTTTTGAAAGAAGTAAAAATATGGTGCAACTCGCTACTCCAAAATCGCTAGGCGAGTACATTGGTGTTGTTAGTCAAACACAACGAAAATCAATCGAAATAGACACCAAAATACCTCTTCATAACGGCGACGGGCTCTGTTTTATTAACAGCAAAAACGAATTTTCTGGCTTCAGAATAAATCAACAGGAAGGTAAATCTGTTCTATTCAACGAAGCACATAACCTAAAAAAAGGAGATAAAGTCTTTCGCAACTACGATCACGAATTTGAAAAACAACTACAAACCAAAGCGGCAGAAAGAAGAATTTCAGTTGATTTTTTGCTTGAAGAAAAAGACGAGAAAATTACTTTAACGGCAACTGACGAGAGTGGAATTTCTGTTTATCAAGAGTTCGAATTTGAAAAACAATTGGCCCAAAAAAAAGAGTTGGCTGAGAATACAATAAAAAAACAACTCTCCAAATTAGGTGATACTATTTTTATTGCGAATAGGGTAGATATAATTTTTGCACACACCTACTTCTTTCCTTCTTCTCAAATTTCTTTCTGGAGAAAAGAACTGATTAACAAACTATTAGACAAACTACTTGATACAAACAAGCCACAACCTATAGAAAGACATATCTCCGCTCCAAAAACGGCAGAAAACACCTCTTTTATGGACAATATATCCAATAAAAACGCTGCAAACTTCTACCTTGAAAACGGAACTAAAAACATAGCTTGGGCTTTTGAGTTAGAGAAATATCCAAAGGCGGTTTTGATGCAATGTAAGTATTGTATCAAGTACGAATTAGGGTGGTGTTCAAAACAAAAAAACAATAATGTTCCTAAACATAAAGAGCCACTATTTTTAAGTTACAATAAAAAACTTTTCAAGCTAAAATTCGATTGTAAGAAATGTGAAATGTGGATTGAAAGTTGTGAATAAAAAAAGAGAGAGAAGAAAAAACTTCTCTCTCTTTTTGTCCAGTAAAGAATCTATTTTTTACAAAATTCCTGTTTCGTACAAAATGTTGTTTGTTTTACGAACAGCATCTTCGCTTGCAGCGAGTTTTGCTTTTTCGTCTTCGTTCAAATCTAATTCCACGATTCGTTCAATACCATTTTTACCGATGATTACAGGAACACCAATTGTAATATCTTTCATTCCGTATTCGCCATCAAGATAAGTAGCACAAACAATCATTTTCTTTTGATCTTTGATGATAGATTCTACCAAGAACGAAGCCGCAGCTCCAGGAGCCATCCAAGCAGAAGTTCCCAACAAA
>JAGCAG010000098.1 GCA_017652785.1 Paludibacteraceae bacterium
AACCACGTTTGATGCCAAATTTATCGTTCAAAACTTTAGAAATTGGAGCCAAGCAGTTAGTTGTACAAGTTGCGTTAGAAATGATATCTTGTCCAGCATAAGTGTTGTCATTAACACCATAAACAAACATAGGAGTTTTGTCTTTAGCAGGAGCTGACATAATTACTTTTTTAGCACCAGCTTGGATGTGTTTGCGAGCTGTTTCGTCTGTCAAGAAGAAACCAGTTGATTCAACAACTACGTCAGCACCAACTTCGTCCCATTTCAAGTTTGCAGGATCCATTTCTGCTGTTAAACGGATTTTGTTTCCGTTTACAATCATGTAGTTACCTTCAACTTGAATGTCGCCATTGAATTGACCATGAACTGAATCATAACGCAACATGTAAGCCAAATAATCTGCATCCAAAAGGTCGTTGATACCAACAACTTGAATGTCATTACCAAAGTTTTCCACTGCAGCGCGGAATACCATACGGCCAATACGGCCAAATCCATTAATACCTAATTTAATCATTTTGATAAGTTATTTAAAAAATTGTTCTTCAAAAAATCTTTGCAAAATTACTATATTTAATCTTTCGTTGCAAGTAAAAACGCCTTAAACTTTTTTGTTAAAATATGATAGCCCTATTGTCTTTTATTTCAGCCTTTAGTTTTAATGCTTCCATAGACATATAAGGTATCATGTATACGTTTTGACTATTAATCATCATTTTTGTTTCAGCAATACTTTGATTTGGGTTGGGTTCGAAACTGCCTAAGTTTTTGTAAATGAACACTCCAGAATTTCCTTTTACAAGAACTTCTTTTTCAGAAGTTGCTGCAGCAAATAACTTAGGTTCCATCCCAACTTTTGGTAAGTTTTGCATTTCAAAAGTGATGTTTGTTAATGTGTCAGTTTGCATACCTTCGGCAATTAAGTTGTCCATCGTTTTTGTACCAACTTTTTCTATAATAAAATCGCCTTTTTTCTCTTTCAAAAGGTTGCTTTTGATAATTTCTTTTACTTCGTTAATAGATTGATATTCATCTTTGTTGATGTTGTAAGCGGCTGCTACGATGAATTTGTCATCGCACTCAAATACGTCTGAAATAGAAACATTTTCTTGCTCAAAAGCCCAACGAACAACTTGACGAGAATTTTTTATTGTTCCTACTTTTGCAGAATTGATATCTGCAGCAAAAGAAGGGAAGAACTTCAATCCAAGTTTTTCTGCATTTACACGAAGAGAATCAATGTTTTTATTGTTTGCAGCAAACTGTTTTGCTTCAGCAAAAATTTCAGCTTGTGTACGCGAACTAGCAATCACTTCACGTTCAACAATTGCTAATTTTACTTTTTTAACTTTTGCGCTCAAATCGGTAACTTGGAAAATTTGGATACCTGCTCCTGCTTCTTCCAAGAATAGTTCGTTTTTCTTCGCATTGAAAACTTTATTGGCAATAACTTCTTCTAAATCAGATTCTTTAACCCAACCAATTTCTCCACCATTTTCAGCAGTTTGAGGGAATTTTGAGAAAGTTTTAGCCAAGGTTGCAAAGTCGCTACCGTTATTCAAAACACGAAGCAAACTATCTGCTAGCTCTTGTGAACGTTCTTTGGTTGCTTCCGCAACATAAATATGACGTAGTTCAACAGAGTCTGGAGCCGAGATTGTATTGTCCATGATCTTTGCAATTTTATAACTACCATTGGTGAAATAAGGACCATAGACGTCTCCATTTGAATTTGAGGAAACAAAAGAACGTAATTCTGCTGGAATTTCTTTTTCTGACAATGCTGCGTGGTTGTAACGATTATCAGAGTTAGAATTAACAAAAGAAGCAATTTCAGTTGTAGATTTGAATTCTGGTATTAAACCTGAAATCCACGATTCGACAGATTCATAATCCTCTTTACGAGGAGCGATGTCAAACACAACGTAGTCGATATTGCAAGTAGGCAGATCTTTTTTGAATTGTTTTTTGTTTTCTTTATAATAGGTTTTAATTTCTTTGTCTGAAATTTTTATTGCAGAATCGGGTATTGCTAAATATGGCTCTACTGCGTACAAAATATCAACCATATTTTTACTGTATTCAATATTTTGCTTTGCATCTAGTGAGTTTGCTACCATTATTCGAGACAAAAGAACTGAGTATTTTTCCTCCAAAGCATTGTTTTTTACTGCATTTTCCCAAAAAGACCAATAAGATTTGATTTCTTCTGTCATATTGGCTTCAGGGTCGTCTAAAAGGGAAAGGAATTGTTCCAAAATTTGAGGATCGAAAGTGCCTTCTTGGTTGAAAAATGCTTTACGAGCTTGAATCATAGGATGGATATTATTCCCTAAAATAAATTCGTACAACTCTTTGTTAGTAATTGCCATTCCGATATTTTCGGTTTCGGCGGTAAGAACCTCTTTTCTAATGGTATTTTCCCAAACTTGTTGACGAATTTGCTCTGTTGTTTCTTCGTTCATGTTTTCTTCGCCCATTTCCATTTTGTACACGTTGGTAAATTGGTCGATGGCTGCCATAAAATCTTCAATTTTTATGTTTTCGCCATTAACAACAGCAATTTTATTTTTCCGTTGATTGAAAAAAGTTGAACCTGAGTTTAGAAAATCACCTAATAGGAATGCTAACAATGCCAAACCTACAATAACTAAAAGGAAAACGCCTTTACTTCTAATTTTCTCTAATGTAGCCATTTGTGTTGAATTTTTATGCTAATTATTTCAATTATTTATTAAACAAATTTTGCGGCACGAATGTACAAAAAAAAGTATAAACGGCAACAAATAGAGCTTGAATTGTTTTTTTTATGAAAATATGTTGAATTTTAATAAAAAAGCAGTCTTGCGAGACTGCTTTATTTTTTTAAACAAAATGTAAGAAACATTAATATCCCAAAATTTTTAGCATGGATTTGTAGCTTTGTTCTTTTGCAAAAAGTTTTGTGGTGTACTCGCCATTTTCGTCTTTATCAACAATAACTAATTTTGGCCCAGGAATGAGGCAGTGCTGAATTCCGCCAAATCCACTTAATGCTTCTTGATATGCGCCCATGTGAAAGAATCCAATGTATTGGTTGCCTTCTATTTGTCTTATTTTAGGTAGAAATACGGCATTGGAGTGTGCGTCGGCATTGTAGAAATCTTCGCTATCGCAAGTGAGACCTCCTAAATGCACGCGTTCATATTCGGTGTCCCAATTGTTTATCGCTAGTAATACGTAGCGTTGATTTATTGCCCAAGTGTCTGGGAGGGTAGTCATAAATGAACTATCAATCATATTCCACAACTCTCTATCGTTCTGTTGCTTTTGGTTTATGATAGAATAGAGCATTGCTCCGCTTTCTCCTACGGTGAAAGAACCGAATTCGGTAAAGATGTTTGGTTCTGGAACATTGTTTTGTTTGCAGATGTTTTTAATTTGGGCAACGATTTCTTCTGCCATATATTCATAATCGTATTCAAAATCAAGATAATTTTGAATGGGGAACCCTCCACCTATGTTTAAGCAATCTAAATCTGGACAAATTTGTTTCAGTTCACAATAAAGTGATACTGCTTTATTTAATTCGTTCCAATAATATAAGGTGTCTTTGATCCCTGTATTGATAAAGAAGTGCAACATCTTGAGTTTTACATTCGGATTGTTTTGAATCTTGCTCTTGTAGTAATTTATGATGTTGTTTTGTCGGATTCCTAATCTCGATGTATAAAAAGTAAACTTGGGTTCTTCTTCTGATGCAATTCTAATGCCGATGTTGAATTTGAGATTGCTATCAGATAAAAGTTGGTCCAGCTCGAAAATATTATCAAGAATAGGAATTACATTAGTAAAACCTGATTTGATTAAATTATGAATATTTTCTATGTATTGAGGTCTTTTGAATCCGTTGCAAATGATAAATCTGTCTTTTTTGAGTTGGCCAGATTCGTATAAAGATTCTAAGATATTGATGTCGAAAGCTGATGAAATTTCAATTTCAACTTCATTTTTTAGTACCTCTTCCATAATGAAAGAAAAGTGAGAACTTTTGGTGCAGTATGAATAATGGTAGTCTGCATTATAGTCGACTTTTGCCATTGCTACATTGAACATTCTTCTCGCACGTTGAATGTTTTGTCCGATTTTTGGAAGGTATGTGATGCGTAGAGGTGTTCCGTACTGCTTGATGATATCCATCAGTGGAATGCCGAACCAGTTGAGTTCATTTTCTTTTACAGAAAACTCTTCGTTTGGAAATTCAAATGTTTGTTCAATTAAATCGACGTACTTGTTTTTCATAGTTTTTATTGATTTAAATTAATTACATTTATGATTTTTGTGTAAAGTAATTGATTTGGATTTATGTTTACTTCGTTGCAAAAATAAAAAAGATATTTTTCTTAGAAAGGAGAAAATAGAAAAATAGTTTAACGACGGCTTGTTAAACTATTTTTTTTAGAAGGGATAGTTGTGATTTTAAATCTAAAAAGGAGATGAAAAAAAGTCAAATGTTTGGCTTGTTTTGTCTTTTTCTGAAAGGATGATTTTTTTTTCTGGAATTTTCCAATCAATGTTCAGATTTTTGTCGTTCCAAAGAATGGAATCTTCACTTTCTTTGTTGTAAAAATTGTCACATTTGTATTGAAAGATGGCTTCGTTGCTTAGTACGGAAAAACCGTGAGCAAAACCTTGAGGAATAAATAATTGTAAATGATTTTCTTCAGTTAATTCCACAGTAATGTGTTTTCCGTATGTTGGTGAGTTTTTTCGAAGATCTACAGCGACATCAAGAACAGCGCCTTTTATTACTCGAACCAATTTGCTTTGCGCAAAAGGAGGTCGTTGAAAATGTAAACCTCTTACTACTCCGTAGGAAGATTTTGATTCATTGTCTTGAACAAAGGTTGTTTTGCTTACTTTTTCTTCAAATTCCCGTTGTGAAAAGGATTCAAAAAAATAACCTCTTCCGTCTTTGAAAAGTTGAGGTTTGATGATGAAAATTCCTTCAATTTCGGTTTTTATTATCTGCATGTGTTTTTTTTCTATAAAAAAATCTTTTGCGAATGTACGAAAAAGAAGTGATAAAAGTTTCATTCTTTTTTCTTGTTAGATTTGTAAAAAAAAGAACATGCCTTTTTTGTTAAAATTATATAAATAAAAGAGTATTTCTATTTTGTTTTGCAAAAACAGACTATTTTTGTCTTGTTATAAGTGTTAAATTAAGATATGCGTAATTTTCTGCTAACAATATTTGTCTCGTGTGTGTGCTTGGCTTTTGGGTGGTTGATTCAGATGCAAATCTTGAATTGGAGCCATGTGGATGAGGTTTTTATGTATTACCTTAAGATTAACGTAAATAATAGTTTGTCGCAACTATCAAAAGAGATAGAAAAAGAGGAAGTTTTTAACAATTTTGAGGAAGTTTCTAGAAAGTTACTTGAAGACAAGAAGTTTTATTCCAACAAATATGCTTGTGAGGAGCTTTTTGAAGATTCGTTTGTGAGTCGTGAGGTGAGAGATGAAAAAAACTTGCTCCTTTTGCCTAAAAAAGAGTATATAAAGGAAACCAATGAAAAGATTCGTCAAAAACGTTTGGCTCAACTTATTTATACCAGAGAAGTGGTTGACGAAGTTGTAGCACAATGGAGTAAAGAGCAGAATCAAAAAACAATATATGATCGTATTAATTTTGAATCTCTTGAGGAAAAATTGAAAGAGTTGTTGAAAGATAATGGAGTGAATTTCCCTTTTGAATTTAATATTACGAATAAGAATGGACGATTGATTTATGGGAGAGCTTTTTTGGGTGAAAAAGAATACTCTATTTTTTCGCATTATCTGTTTTCTCCTAAAGTTTATGATGATCCTTATGAAATAAACGTGGCTTTTGATCGAGAGGTTTTCTTCAAAGATGAATATATAAGGTGGTTGTTGCCAGTAGTTAGTGTGCTTTTGTTGTTGCTTATGTCTTTTGTGGCAGCTTTGGTTTATGTGATTTATCAGCAACGATTGAATGTTACTCGGCAAGATTTTGTTAGCAATTTAACCCACGAACTGAAAACTCCAATTTCTTCTATTTCGTTAGTTTCTCAGATATTGTCGGAAAAGAATACACCAAAATCGCCAGAAACAATTGAACGATTGGCAAAAATAATGAAAGATGAAGTCCGTCGATTGAATTTTCAGATTGAAAAAGTATTGCAATTGTCTGTTTTTGAGAAAGAAAAATCGTTGCTTGCTTTCAAAGAATTTGATATTCATGAATTGTTGCGTGAGATTGTAGGAAATTATTCGTTTAAAGTAAATCAGCTTGAAGGAAAACTTCTTGTTGATCTTAAGGCCGAGCAACATTTTGCGATGATTGATGAGTTGCATTTTACGAATGCGATTTATAATTTGCTTGATAACGCTACGAAATATCGTAAAGAAAATTTGGTGATAAAAGTTGAAACTTGGAATCAAAATGAGAAGCTTTGCATTGCAATAGAAGATAATGGGATAGGAATTAAACGTCAAGATTTAAGGCATATTTTTGATCGTTTCTATCGTGCGCACACAGGAAATTTACACAATGTAAAAGGATTTGGTATTGGACTTTCTTATGTGCAGAAAATTGTAAAAAAACACCATGGTAATATAACAGTTAAGAGCGATTACGGAATAGGAAGTCGGTTTGTTATTGTTATACCATCAATTAATAATTAAAAATAAAAGATTATGGAACAGAAAACAAAAATTCTCGTATGTGAAGATGATGAAAATTTGGGTATGTTACTCAGAGAATATCTTCGAATTAAAAACTATGATGTAGATCTTTTTCCTGATGGAGAACTTGGTTTTAAGGCTTTTTCTCGAGAAAAATATGATTTGTGTATATTGGACGTAATGATGCCCAAGAAGGATGGTTTTACGTTGGCGCAAGATATTCGTGCTTTGAATAATAGTGTGCCCATTATATTTTTAAGTGCAAAATCTCTGAAAGAAGATGTGTTGGAAGGTTTTCGCTCGGGTGCCGACGACTATATGACAAAACCATTTAATATGGAAGAGTTGATATTTCGTATAGAAGCAATTCTGAAAAGAACGAATAGTCAGAAAGAGAGGGCACAGACGTCGTTTGAGTTTGGCAAATTTACGTTTGATGCAAAATGCAAAGAACTTGTTTTTGAGGATGAAATAATGCACCTAACGACCAAAGAAACAGATCTTTTGATGCTTTTGGCTCGTAATGGGAATAATGTATTAGAAAGAAATTACGCACTTAAAACAATTTGGATTGATGATAATTATTTTAATGCGAGAAGTATGGATGTTTACATTACGAAGTTGCGTAAAAAACTCCAGAAAGATCCTACAGTTCAAATTCTGAATGTTCACGGAAAAGGTTATAAACTCATTTATCCAGAAAAAGAACAAGATTAAAAAAAGAAAAAAACGTTTTTACAATGCTTTGTAAGTCGTTTTTTATTAATTACTTTTCACTACTTTTGTCAATAGATTTGCGATTTGGTTATGAAAAAAGCTCTATTTATAGACCGTGACGGGACGTTGATTGTTGAACCAGAAATTACCTTTCAGGTTGATACGCTAGAACAATTGGAATTTCTTCCAGGAGTGATCAGAAACTTGTATTTCATTCAAAAGAATTTGGATTTTGAGTTGGTGATTGTCTCTAATCAAGATGGGTTGGGAACAGTGTCTTATCCTCAAGAAAATTTTGATAAGGTGCAGCAAAAAATGATTCGTTGTTTTGAAAATGAAGGAATAACGTTTAGTGATATTTTGATTGATAAATCTTTTCCCGAAGAAAATCTCTCAACTCGTAAGCCCAATACAGGTTTGTTGGGAAAATATATGACAGGAGAGTACGATCTTGAAAACTCATTTGTAATTGGCGATAGAATTACGGATATGCAATTGGCAAAAAATCTTGGTTGTCAAGGAGTTTTGATAGGGAATAGTGATGTTTTGTTGGAGGATTTCTCTTTTCATACGTTCTCTTCTTGGGATAAGATTGCAGAGTTTTTGTTTGCTAAAGAGCGAATAGTTGAAATTCGTCGTACAACAAAAGAAACTGACGTTTATGTAAAAATAAATCTTGATGGAAAAGGTAAAACGGATATTTCTACGGGATTGTCTTTTTTTGACCACCTTTTAGATCAAATTGGTCGTCATTCGGGTGTAGATTTAACGGTGAAAACAAAGGGTGATTTGCATGTAGACGAACATCATACTATCGAAGATACAGCCATTGTTCTTGGTGAGGCCTTACAAAAATCTTTAGGAGATAAGAGGGGAATAGAACGTTATGGTTTTTGTTTGCCGATGGACGATTGTTTGTGTCAAGTTGCATTGGATTTTGGAGGTCGTTCGTGGTTGGTTTTTGACGCAAAATTCAATCGTGAAAAGGTTGGAGATGTTCCAACAGAGATGTTTGTGCATTTCTTCAAATCGTTGAGCGACGCTGCAAAAATGAACTTAAATATTAAAGCCGAAGGAGATAACGAACACCATAAAATAGAGGGTGTTTTCAAGGCTTTTGCAAAAGCCATAAAAATGGCAATCAAACGTGATATTTATCGTTATGAGTTGCCTTCTACCAAAGGAAGTCTTTGATGAATTTTGTCTTCGGGATTTGAAAGAAAAATGAAATTTTTGACAATAATTCCTGCTCGTTATGCTTCTTCTCGTTTTCCAGGAAAGCCATTGGCTTTGATTGGTCAAAAGCCAATGATTCAGTTGGTTTATGAACAGGTTAAAAAAGAAACTGACGAAGTTTATGTTGCAACTGATGACGAAAGAATTTTTGACGCTGTAGAATCTTTTGGCGGAAATGTGGTGATGACAAGTTCAGATCACCAGAGTGGAACAGAGCGTTGTTTTGAGGCTTATTTTGCTATTGGGAAAGATGCAGATGTAGTAATAAATGTTCAGGGAGATGAACCTTTTGTTCAACCAGAACAAATTGCACTGATTAAGAATTGCTTTTCCGATCCTATAACGGATATTGCGACTCTAGTTAAGCCTTTTTCGGAGAAAGATTCTTTTGAGTCTCTTTCTTCTCCTAACACTCCTAAAGTTGTTATAAATAAGCGAATGGAAGCGATTTATTTTAGTCGTTCATTGATTCCTTATTTGAGAGGGGTGGATAGAATGAAGTGGTTGCAGAAAGGTCTTTTTTACAAACACATAGGAATGTATGCCTACAAAGTTGATGTTTTGGAGCAGATTACTCGCCTTGAACCTACGCCACTAGAGTTGTCTGAAAGTTTGGAACAACTCCGATGGATTGAAAATGGTTTTCGTATAAAAGTTGGTATAACTCATACAGAAACTATTGGAATTGACACTCCTGAGGATTTGGAAAGAGCAAAAAAGTTTCTCTCTCTTCACAATAAATGAAAACGTCACCTAACATGGGTTAGATGACGTTTTCTCTTATGAAAACAAAATTTGTGATTTATTTCATATTTTTTGCTTGCTTAACAATCGCTTCGAAAGCTGCAGGATTGTTCATTGCAAGGTCGGCAAGAACTTTACGGTTGATTGTGATTCCTGCCTTGTGTAAAGCTCCCATCAATTGAGAATAAGAGAAACCTTCCAAACGAGCAGCTGCGTTGATACGTTGAATCCACAATGCGCGGAAAGTGCGTTTTTTGTTCTTGCGGTCGCGATAAGCATATTGCAAACCTTTTTCCCATGTGTTTTTTGCTACAGTCCATACGTTACGACGTGCACCAAAATAACCTCTAGTTAATTTCAAAATTTTTTTACGTTTCGCTCTTGAAGCGACGTGATTTACTGATCTTGGCATAATTTTCTGTTTTTTTTGAATGTTAGCGTTGTTTTTTACAATCTTTTAGCTAAGCATTCGGTTAATACTAAAATAATTCTTAAATAACGAGCAGTGCTTTAACATTTTTCACATCAGCAGCATTTACCAATCCTGCGTGAGTTAGATTACGTTTTTGTTTAGTCGTCTTTTTTGTCAAAATGTGACTTTTAAAAGCGTGCTTACGTTTGATTTTTCCTGTTCCGGTAAGAGCGAATCTTTTTTTAGCACCGGAATTAGTTTTCATTTTTGGCATTTTCTTAAAAATTTTAATTAGTTATAGTTAAAAATAATTATCATTTCTTTTTGGGAGAAAGCATTATAATCATCCGTTTGCCTTCTAACGTTGGAAGCGAATCAACCTTTGCAATATCTTCCAAATCGTTTGCAAAACGCAATAGCAAGACTTCTCCTTGTTCTTTGAAAAGAATCGATCGACCTTTGAAGAATACGAATGCTTTTACTTTACATCCCTCTTTCAAGAATCCTTGAGCATGTTTCAACTTGAAATTGTAATCGTGATCATCGGTTTGAGGACCAAAACGAATTTCTTTAACAACAATTTTAGTTGATTTTGCCTTTAATTCTTTTTCACGCTTCTTTTGTTGATATAGAAATTTCTGAAAATCAATGATTTTGCAAACTGGAGGAACTGCATTTGGAGAAATCTCCACTAAATCTAACCCTTGATATTCTGCAATACTAATGGCTTGTTTGATAGGGTAAACACCTTGTTCTACATTGTCTCCAACTAAACGAACTTCTTTTGCTAAGATGTTTTCGTTAATACGATTAGATGGTTCTTTTTTCTTATCTGCCATTAAATAAGGGGGTTAAATGATTTTTTTGTCCTTTGTTTTCTATCTCAATTTTAAGCGTGCAAATTTACATTTTTTTTAGAAATAGAAAAAGATAATCACGCTTTTTTATTCGTTTATTTGTTTTTTTCTATAACGAACTCCACCTCTTTGAAGTTATAAATATGTTTTTCTGCCTCCGAATCAACTAAAACCAATTGCCCAGAAGGAAGTACTTGTTCTATTTTTGCCTGAAAAAAATTACCTTCGGGAGTTTTGTATGGATAAAAATTGTCGTTACGGAAAAGAGAGTTGAAGTATTCTTTTTGCAGATTTTCAGAATTTTTGTCAAAATGTTCGTGGAAACTTAAAATTTCCTCTCGTATAGAAAACATTATTTCTTCTATGTCAAAATCTTTGCAGCAGAGCATTTTCATTGAGATTGGGTTTGGTGCATTGCTGAGGAATTGAGTTTGATTTATATTCAAACCAATGCCGATAATCGCTGCAGCGAACTCTTGCCCTATAATTTTATTTTCAATTAAAATTCCGGCAATTTTTTTTTCTCTGACGTAAATGTCGTTTGGCCATTTGATTTTGACTGTTTTGCCCAAAGCTTTTTGAAGAACATTTTTTACGGATAATGCCACAATTTCCGAAAGTAAAAATTGTTGATTGATAGCTATTCTTTTTGGAAAAAGGAGTAGGCTGCAAAGTAAATTTTTCCCTTTTTCGGCTTCCCACGTGTTATGTCCTTGACCTCTTCCGTTGGTTTGGAAGTCAGTTCGGATAGTAAAACCTTCTGATAAACAATGTTCGCTTGATTTCTGCCAAAGCAATTGATTGGTAGATGTTGTTTCCTCGATGTAAAAAAAGTTATCTCTCTTCATCGAATAGATTGAGTTAAAAGTCTCTCTATTTCTCTCACAATTTCTCTTCTAGGACAATAGAAGTTGTTTGTCAGCACAGCAAAAGCATACTGGTCAGATAGGTAACCTGCATAACATTGAACCATGTCAAAACTTCCGCTTTTGGCTTTTACGCTTCCAGAAAGCGAAGTACCCGATAAAAATTGCCTAATAGTACCAGATTCCCCAGCAATAGGAAGAGAATTGTAAAACGTTTCGAAATTTTTTGACAGACGCATATAACTGAGTAAATCAACAAAAAACTGTGCTGAGATTTTGTTTTTGGGAGAAAGCCCACTTCCATCTTGCAGAAATAGCGATTCGACGTTGAGTCCTTTCTGTTTCCAAAAATATTTTACAACACCAATAGAAACTGCCGAATGTGCAATGCTATTTTTTTGTAACGAAAGGTATTTAAACAAATGCTCAGCATATACGTTGTTGCTTTTAACGTTTATTTCTTGAATGATTCGTGATAATTTTGGGGAATGATGGCAATAAATGGTTTTTCTTTTCTTTTCCTCTTTTTTAAACAGAACTTGCGGTTGTTGAGTTATTTTAATTCCTATATTTCGCAAGTTTTTATCCATTTCTTTTGCAAAAAATAGAGGTAGATTAGGAATGTCACCTTTTATAATAAACTCTTTTTTATTGATAGGAACGGCTCCAAAGAGGTAGCGTTCGTTGCTAAGTGGAGAACCATAAAAATAAGCACTATCGGATTTTATATTCTTCACCACTAAATGGTTGTGCAGATTCATATCTTCGATAAAAGGTTTGTGGCTAATGATTTCGGGGATAGAGCCTTCGGCGCCAGAGCGAAGTGTAACTCTGCACGTGTTGTCGAAAATAGAGAGTGCAAAAATGGCTGGTGCGTAATAGTTGGCAATATCTTCCCAAAGCCATTTGGGCGAAACACCTTCCTGATCGTATAAAGAAACATCGGCAATGACGGCTCCTCGTATCTCTTTAATTCCTGCATTTTTAATGATTTTTGCCCAACTGAGCATAAAACGAGGATCGCCCATTTTGTACGAACCAAGTGTAGGGTCGCCCCCGCCACGAATGTACAAGTTTCCATTCAGTACACCATTTGTAAGTTCTCCGTCGTACTCAATGTAGGTTTTGAATGTAAAATCTTTTCCAAGAATCTCTAGTGCAGTGGCTGTAGTAATAAGTTTAGTTACCGAAGCTGGAGTGAACGAAAGTAAGTTGTTGCGTTGGTGCACAATGCTCCCCGTTTTTAGGTTTTTTACAACGTAACCAATTGATGCAGACTCCATTCCTTTTTTGTTGAAAAAAGGTTGAGCAAAGCCTGCACTTACAAACAAAAGTAATGTTATGGTAATAAACGTTTTTTTCATTTCTTTTTTGTGTTTTTATTGTTTTCTCCAAGAGAGGTTGCTGCCAAACAAACAACTGTTAATGCCAAAAGCCAAACGGCTTCTTTTATCTCTATTTTGTCCATTCCGAGTAGTGTGACTACTCCTAAACCTAAACCTAACGCAACACAGCGAAATACTAATAACGGAAGAATTTTTTTCATTTTTCTATTTTATTGTTTGGTGCAAAATTACGATTTTGATACAAATCTCTTTGTTCAAAACTTATAAACACTTATTTATAAATCGCAAGAATGATATTTACAATCATAAGAATAAGGCAGAAAAACGTTACCAAGTTTCGAGCAACAAGCCAACGGATAAGAAACCAATCCATATTGTGTTGTCTGTAAGCCTCAAAATTGCCCATTGGACCCATCCACCAACGAGGTTCAAATGGTATTTCTTTGTTATCTAAATGTGCTTTTAGCGAATAGACAATATAAATGCCCATTGGTAGAAGTGGTATTACGCATAAATATGCCCAATGCAAATGCCCAAGCACAACGCCTATTATTACAATAATAAAAGGCAAAATATTAAACAGTGCAGAAAAGAAAAGCCTCATATTGTTTGATTTTAATGGACGAGCAAAGGTCATTTTTTCGGCTTGTGCATCAGCTTTTAAGTCAAGTA
>JAGCAG010000099.1 GCA_017652785.1 Paludibacteraceae bacterium
CTTCTTTTTCCAGGGTTCTTATTCGGAATACGAAGAGAACAAAAAGTTGCGTTTAGGAGATGTTACTCCAAAAAAGATTCGTTACAAAAAACTTATGGAATAAAGTCATTAGGATGACCCAAAAAAGAAAAATAACTCCCGGAATTCAGGAGTTATTTTTTTATTTATCGAATAATAATTTGTCCCAACAACTTTGTCAGTTCTCTTTGCAAATGAGAAAGTCGATCGAACTCTTGCAACAAAGAGAGTGAATCTGGATTTTCTTTCATCTCCGAGCGAATTTCCTTAATTCGCTCTGCCACAATATTTTTTTTATATTCCATCAAACTCTTATAAACCGAGTCGAATAACCAGTTTTCAAAATGAAATTCCTGTTCTTGAACTTCTACTTTTTTTCTTTCCTGAAGCACCTGTTTTTCCTCTGCCGAAAGGCCTTCTTTTTCGAGTTGCAAGTCCAATACACTTTGAGTAAAACGCTTACTAACTTCGTATTTATCCGTTATCAGTTCAACAGAAAGTTGTGCTATCTGCGGATTTTGATGATTCACAAAATAGCGAGAAAATTTCACATCCTGCTCAACACTCATTTTTTCCAACTCAGTTAAAAACTGCTGATGAAGAGGATTCCGAAAGGCGATATTATCGTTTTTTAGCTCATTATAAATATAACTCGCAATAGTCAAAGGTTGTGCGTCTTGTTCCAACGAATGATATTTTCGTTCTCCGTAGCGCACCAAAAAGTAAAGAATGGCTAATTCTTGTTTCTCAAAATCACTCGTCAGAGCATAAATATAGGAGATAGGAGTTTTTGCTTCTTGCTGCGTTGCCAATTGAGTTTTATTCTTCTCATCAAAGGTTTTCCGTTTTTTTCTATTTATTTCGTTGTACAAAGTTTCTTCTTTAACATCCAATAGTCTTGCACACTCTTTGACATACTCATTCAGCAATATTTTATTACTAATCAAAGCTATACTTCGCACTATTTCGTTAACAATTTCGACCTTCTTCAGCGGGTCGTTTTTCATTGTTTTATCGCTCATCAACAGCGATGCTTTAAAGTGGATAAAGTCTTTCTGATTTTCGTTAATAAAGGTCATCACCTCATCAGCATTGTGCGATTGTGCATAGGAATCGGGGTCTTCACCTTCGGGCAAAAGGAGCATTTTCACGTTCATTCCAGCTTCGAGAAGCAAATCAATAGCTCGAAAAGAGGCCTTTATTCCCGCCGCATCGCCATCGTAGATAACGGTAATATTATCGGTAAAACGTTTGATTTTTTGGATTTGCCCCAAAGTAAGAGACGTTCCTGAAGAGGCGACCACGTTTTCAACTCCAGCCTGATACATCGAAAGCACATCAGCATAACCCTCCACCAAAAAACAACGATTCTGTTTTACAATGGCATTTTTGGCAAAAAACATTCCATACAATTCTTCGCTTTTATGATAGATATCAGACTCTGGAGAATTGACATATTTTGCCTTATCTTTATCTTTCTGCAAAATTCTTCCGCCAAAAGCTACAACCTTTCCCGTAAGCGTATGGACAGGAAAAATCACTCGTCCACGGAAACGGTCAGAATAACCATTTTCGTAAAAAACAGACAATCCGGTTCTTTCCAAAAACTCCTTTTTATATCCGTTTTTTAGAGCTTCTTGCGTAAAAGCTGTTTTATTGTCGAGGCAATATCCAAGCTGAAACTTTTTAATCACATCTTCACGAAAACCTCTTTCAAAAAAATAACTCTTTCCCACAGCAACACCTTCGGCATGTTGATGCAAATTTGTAGAGAAATATTCTTGAGCAAATTTGTTAACAGCAAACATACTTTCTCGGTCATCTTGTTGCTGTTGTTCCTCGTTTGAAATTTCACGTTCTTGAATTTCAATATGATATTTTTTTGCCAAAAAACGCAACGCATCAGGATAAGAAAGTTGTTCGTGTTCCATTACGAACTGAACAGAATTTCCTCCTTTTCCGCAACCAAAACACTTAAAAATTCCCTTTGCTGGAGAAACTATAAACGATGGAGTTTTCTCATTGTGAAACGGACAAAGCCCAATAAGGTTTGTTCCTCGTTTTTTCAAAGAAACAAAATCGCTTACAACCTCCTCTATTCGAGCAGTTTCAAGTATCAACGATATGGTCTGCGAATCAATCATTTAACAGGCAAAGTTGGTAGGAATTTTTGCAGTTATACCTTTGTAAAAGTTTTTTATTTCAGTTAATTCTTCTTCGATTTTTCCTTTTACAAAAAATAGTTTTCCAAAACCAAGTTCTTTCTTTTTATAATCAATATAAGAAAGCACAATAGGCACATTGGCTTTTTGAGCAATGTAGTAAAAACCTCGTTTCCAATCTGGATTGAACTTTCTAGTTCCTTCGGGCGTAATCGCAATCTGAAACTCATCAAACTGAGAGAACTTTTCCGCAATCTGATCAGTAAGCGATGTTTTACGACTTCGATCAACAGGAATGCCACCAAGAGGTTTCATTATGAGACTGAAAGGAAAACGAAACCACTCTTTTTTGATGAAAAAATGTGATTTCATTTTCATTGATTTTTGAAATAAATTGCCCCAAACAAAGTCCCAATTACTCGTATGTGGAGCTATGCAAATAACACACTTTTTAGGCAAATCTATGTGGTTCTTTATTTTCCAACCATTTACCTTCAACAACCAACTGCTAAGTGTTTTTCGTTGTTTCTTACTTTTCATTTTTGTTAATAATTTATTTCGTTATTTTTAGTTCTGTTCTACGATTCAATGCTCTACCCTCTTCCGTATCGTTCGATGCCAAAGGTTCGCTTTCACCTTTTCCTACACATTTTATGCGATTATCAGAAATCCCTTTCTTACACAAAAAACGCTTAACCTCTTCGGCACGATTCTGCGAAAGTTCCAAGTTGTATTGTTCCGACCCAATATCATCGGTATGACCTATAATTTCAACAGAAATTTGAGGATTATTTTGCATGAAATCAAAAATTGCTTGCAACTCTGGATTCGATTGCGCTGCCAACAAATAAGAGTCTGTTTCAAATGCAATATTTTTAAGAATCAGGCTTTTGCCAACCACAATACTATCAAGATTAATAAACAAACGTTGCTCCGACAAACTTTGCGGCAAGATGGTTTGCGAGTACATAATAAAATCCTTCTTGTGCACATTGATTGCATACTCATTATCAATAGGCAAATAAGCCGAAAACGCACCAAAATCATTGGTAGAAAAAACATATTTTTTAGCAGAATTCACATCTGATATTTCCACGTTAGCAATCAGTGGTCTTTGCGATTCAGTTTCTCTCACAACGCCCGAAAAGTAGTTCATTGCATCTGGTCTTGCTTGAGCATAAAGTTCTATTTCAAAAATATCTTTACCTTGTTCTGGATTAACTTCTGACGAAAAATAAGCTTTTTCTCCCTTCGAGTCTACCACAAAACCATATTCGTCTTTATGCGTATTTATCGGATATCCCAAATTTTTAGGGGAACTCCATTCATAATTTTCGTTACGTTTCGACAGAAAAAGATCGTATCCCCCAAGTCCATCTCTTCCGTTTGTCGCAAAATAAAGAGTATGCCCGTCTGGATGAATGAAAGGCGAAAACTCATCCTCTGTTGTGTTGATGGAATCGCTCAGATTAATTGGACTAGAAAAACTCAAAGAGCCATCAGATAGGCGTGTAACAACGCATTCCCAAATATCTTTTTTGCCTTTTCCGCCAGGACGATTCGAGGCAAAAAACAATTCTCTTCCATCAGCCGAAAGACAAGGGTTGGTTTCCCAATAACGCGTATTCAGAGGTTCGCCAGGATGATAAGGCAAACTCCAATTTTTTCCATCAAAAACGGAATAATAGATGTCACAACCACCCTTTGTATCCGGTTTGTCACACGCCACAAAAAACATATAACGCCCATCGGAAGAAAAACTTTGCGAGCCCTCATTTTCCTCTGTATTTGTTGGGTAACCTATATTTTGAGTTTGCCGCCAAGCACCTGTTGAATCTTGAAAGCACCAAAAAATTTCTTCGTTCCACTCCAAGTTACTTCGTGTTTTATCGGCAACAAGCACCGTTGTCGAAACAACTTTTCCATTAAGTGAAAAACTTGGCCAATAGTCGTCGTAAGAAGTATTCACACCGCTTAAAGGTTTGGGGTCATAAGGCACTGGATTGTTTTTGAGTTTCAAAGCTGCGTTTGATTTGGAAATAATCTTTTCCCTTTTCTGCGGAGCCAATTTCTCACTTGCACGCTCAATTGCATCTATTGCACTTTCGTATTCTCCATTTTTATAAAACACATTCGCCAACTTGTACAATGTGTCATCTATACGATATGTGGTTTTTTGAGCAGCGGCAATCAAAACGTTCTTTTCTCCCTCTACTCTACCCGCATCACGCAAACGATCAGCCAAAAACCAATATGCTTCCGTGAAAGTTGAATCCACGTCAATTGCTTGTTGAGCAAACATTATAGCATCATCGGGCGAAATAGTGTTTCTTGCCTGACTATAAAGATTAATCGCTTTTTTTGATGTTGAACTTAACGATTGAGCCTGAAGCATTCCTGCACAAAAAAAGCAAAACAATATACAAACAGAAATTTTTCTACAAATCATTCTTAATCGTTTCATAACAATAGGATATAAGTTCTCGAATGTTATCTTGTTCGTTGTCTTTTATTTCTATGGGTTTATGAATCGTCATTTTTATTCTTCCTGGAATAATTAAACAAGTATTCTTTTTAAGAACTTCGTATGCCCCAGAGATAGAAATAGGCACAATAGGAAGAGATAAATCATTTGCTAAAGAAAATGCGCCTCTTTTGAATCGGCCGAGACTTCCATCGCTAGTACGACTTCCCTCAGGGAACATTGCCACCGAAATGCCATTTACCAATTTCTTTTTCACCAATTCCATACTTCGATATGCTGATTTGGAATTTCCCCTATCAATATAAATATGTCCTGCAGCTTCGCATGCTCGCCCAATGAAAGGAATTTTACGAATTTCCTTTTTCATCACCCACTTAAACTGACTATCGAGCCAACCATAAATCAGGAAAACATCAAAAACACTCTGATGATTTGCAACAAAAACATACGATTTGTTCCTATCAAAATTTTCCATTCCACTCACTTCAACTCGAACAAAAGAAAAAAGGCAGGCAGCTCTTGACCATAAACGTGCTGGCACATATCCCCAACGCACATCACCAAACAAGAAAGCAATAACAATGGTCGCTAATGCTGTAAAAATAGTTAGGCACAAAAAAATTGGGAAAAACACCAATATTTCATACAAAATTAACAAAGGTATTAACTGCTTTTTCATTTCAATTTTCTTTTTTACAAAAATAAAAAAATAGAATGTAAAAATGAGCTAGAAAAATCTTAAAGAGAAAAAAATAGAGTTTTTATTTTCTCCGCAAAAGAATTTCTCTCCGCATAGGATAATTAGACCGAAACTCCTCAAAAAGTTCAGGATGAGTTTTCAATTTCTCAGAATCCTCTTCTATATCATAACTTTGCAAACAAATACGACTCAAATCATTACGAGCGAAGCAAACTTCCTGAGGCAAAGCGAGAACCTTCAAACGAAAATCATCAATTCCAAAACCAAAAAAACGACTGACCAAACGAACACTTTGCTCTGTGGAATTCTTTTTCCCATCAGCAGAATAACCTGCAATATGCGGCGTTGCCAAGATAGCATTGTTCAACAAAAATTCATCAACCTGAGGTTCGTTTTCCCAACAATCGAGCACAAAACCTGCAATTTGTTTTTTCTCAAAAGCTATTTTCAAAGCGACCTCACTAACCACTCCACCACGAGCACTATTTATGATGTAAGGTTGTTTTTTGAGCTGAGCAAAAAAATCGGCGTTTGCCAAATAACGAGAAGGAAAATTTCCTTTATCTGTCAAAGGCGTATGAAACGTAACAATATCCGCCTCCGAAGCAATCGTACGAAGAGAAACAAATTGCTCATTTTTCTCTAAAACTTCACGCAAAGGGTCGTTTCTTAAAACCTCCATTTCAAAAAAATGGGCAATCTTTTCAACTTCTCTACCGACATTTCCAACTCCAACAATACCAAGTTTTTTTCCTCGCAAGTCACATTCTTCTTTTTGCTCCAAAAAAGCAAAAACAGAAGCTATGTATTGTGCTACACTCGTTGCATTACAACCAGGAGTATTATACCACTCAATACCATTCCTCTCACAAAAATCCGTATCAATATGATCAAAACCAATGGTTGCACTAACGATCAATTTTACGTTCGAATTTTGAAGCAACGATTTATTACACCTTGTTCGAGTACGGATAATCAGAGCATCGGCCATTCTTATTTTTTTTGATGTAAAATTACTCGCATCCAAATACTCAACATCGGCAAATGGTTCCAAAATCCCCTGAATAAACGGAATATTTTTATCTATTAAAATTGTCGGCTTCATTCTTCGGCAAAAATAATAAAAAGGGATTGTTTGTAAGAATCTCACAAAAGCAAATAAGAAAGGAGAGTCAAAAAAAACTCTCCTTTCTTCACATAAAATTTCACTAACTATTTCGCTATTAGAAGAAAATAGTTTTTCTTACCTTTCTGAACCAAAATATACTTTTCATTCAAAAGCATATCTTTACCAACAAGCAAATCAAAATCCGAAATTTTCTCTTTGTTGATGCCGACACCGCCATTTTGAATCATTTTTCGCAATTCGCCTTTTGAAGAAAAAACAGCTGCTTTTTCAGTCAAAAGCTCTGCAATTTTTATTTCATTCAAATCATTTTTATCAATTTCAAATTGCGGAACACCCTCAAAAACAGACAAAAGCGTATCTTCGTCTAGTTTTTTCAATGCTTCACCTGTAGCTCCTCCAAACAAAATGTTTGATGCCTCTATGGCCATATTATAGTCATTTTCAGAATGAACCATAATAGTAACCTCTTTTGCCAAACGTTTTTGCAACGAGCGCAAATGCGGAGCTTGTTCGTGTTCAGCAATCAACATTTCGATTTCTTCTTTGGTAAGCGACGTAAAAATTTTAATATATTTCTTCGCATCTTCATCACTCACATTGAGCCAAAATTGGTAGAATTTATAAGGCGAAGTATAACGGCTATCAAGCCAAATGTTACCACTTTCAGTTTTTCCAAATTTACCTCCATCTGCTTTTGTAATAAGCGGACAAGTTAGAGCAAAAGCCTCGGTCCCGTTCATTCTACGAATAAGTTCAGTTCCCGTAGTAATGTTCCCCCATTGGTCGCTTCCTCCCATTTGCAATTTACAATTTTTGTTCTTATTCAAATAAACATAATCGTAACCTTGCAAAAGTTGGTAGGTAAATTCCGTAAAACTCATTCCGTTGGAATTTTCTCCGTTCAAGCGTTTTTTTACAGAATCTTTTGCCATCATATAGTTGACGGTGATAAGTTTTCCAACATTACGAGCAAAATCAAGAAATGTAAAATCTTTCATCCAGTCGTAATTATTTACCAATTCTGCAGCATTGGGAGCATCACTTTCAAAATCGAGGAAACGAGCCAATTGTTTTTTTATGCATTCTTGATTATGTCGAAGCGTTTTTTCGTCCAACAAATTGCGCTCAGCCGACTTACCCGAAGGGTCGCCAATCATACCTGTTGCTCCACCAACAAGAGCGATAGGTTTATGTCCACAACGTTGAAAATGACGCAACATCATTACACCACACAAGTGTCCAATGTGCAAACTATCGGCAGTTGGGTCAATGCCGAGGTAAGCGGAAGTCATTTCTTTTGCAAGTTGCTCTTCTGTACCTGGCATCATATCGTGGAGCATTCCACGCCATTTAAGTTCTTCAACAAAATTCATCAGTCTTTTTTCTAAAAAAATTTAAACTGCAAAATTAGCAATAACTCGTGATTTACGGTTCGTTTTTGTTTACAAAAATTTCACAACCACAAAAGCCATAAATTTATTCCAAAAATAGGATTCATTATTCCCTAAAATAAATCTTAAATAAGCAAAATAAAACGTAAATTTGTCCGTTTTTGTAAAAAGGTAGGCCAAATCGAAATAAAAGAAGTAAGATGAGTAAAATTTTAGTTACAGGCGGTGCAGGATTTATAGGATCAAACCTTTGCGAAAGTTTGCTAAGCGATGGACATTCTGTTGTTTGTTTGGACAATCTTTCTACTGGTCACATAGAGAATATCAAACCCTTACTTGAGCAATATCCTAATCATTTCCAATTTATCAAAGGAGATATTCGTTTTTTGGATGATTGCAAACTTGCAGTATCAGGAGTTGAATATGTGTTGCACGAAGCTGCTCTCGGTTCTGTACCTCGTTCAATAAAAGATCCTATCACTAGCAACGATGTAAATGTTAGTGGATTTTTGAATATGCTTGTTGCCTCACGTGATGCAGGAGTTAAGCGTTTTGTTTTTGCAGCAAGTAGTTCTACTTATGGCGATAGTAAATCACTACCAAAAGTTGAAGATGTAATCGGCAAACCACTTTCGCCTTACGCTATTACAAAATATGTCAACGAACTTTATGCCGATGTTTTTGCAAAAACATACGGATTGGAATACATTGGGCTTCGTTATTTCAACGTATTTGGTCGCCGTCAAGACCCAAACGGGGCATATGCAGCAGTAATTCCACTGTTTGTTAAACAGTTCATGAACCATGAAGCTCCAAACATCAATGGAGATGGCGAATACTCACGCGATTTTACTTATATCGACAACGTAATACAAATGAATAAACTTGCGTTGTTTTCTGAAAA
>JAGCAG010000010.1 GCA_017652785.1 Paludibacteraceae bacterium
AGGATGGGGAACATCCATCGTGCATAAAGGTGTTGATGTGTTTGCTCGTAAAGGAACAAGCGTCCATTCTGCTACATGGGGAATTGTGCTTCTCGCTACAGAGTATGGCAAAGGCGGAAAGTTTGTTGTAATACTTGGTCCGAAATGGAGACTTCATTACTATGCACATCTAAATAAAATCAAGACTAAAGCATTCTCGTTTGTCACACAAAACACAGAGATTGGAACTGTCGGCAATTCAGGCAATGCCGCCACCACTCCGGCACATCTGCATTATAGCATAGTTACATGTGTGCCTTATCCTTGGCGAATTGATAACACTACGTTAGGGTGGCAAAAGATGTTCTATTTGAATCCTATAGATTATTTGGAGAACAAATAAAGAACAGTATCCTTATTCGAAGAGAGTGTTATACCAGTATACGAAACAAAACAAGGATTATCATTGGAAAAATATATCTACCTTTGTGGAGAACAAAATAAAAAACATTTTTCAATGTCTGATATTCAGTTGCACATACAACACTTAAGAGAAACCATTGAGCAACATAATCATAATTATTACGTATTATCTCAACCCACAATCAGTGATTATGAGTTTGATATGTTGCTAAAAGAATTGCAAGATTTAGAAAATCAAAACCCTGAATTTTTTGATCCTCTTTCGCCAACCCAACGAGTAGGCAACGACATCAACAAACAATTCACTCAAGTGAAACACATCTATCCTATGCTATCACTTGGCAACACTTACAATGAAGGAGAAGTAAATGATTTTTATCAACGTGTGGCCAAAAATCTGAACGAACCCTTCGAATTAGTTTGCGAGTTGAAATACGATGGAACATCCGTTTCTTTAATTTATGAAAAAGGAGTTTTGGTTCGTGCGGTAACACGAGGAGATGGAGTTCAAGGAGACGACATTACAGAAAATGTAAAAACAATTCGTTCTATTCCTTTGCGTTTACAAGGAAGCAATTTTCCCGAGAAATTTGAACTGAGAGGAGAAATTTTAATGCCTTGGAATGTTTTCGAACAACTAAATAAAGAGAGAGAGCAACAAGGAGAACAACTTTTTGCCAACCCAAGAAATGCAGCTTCTGGTACAATAAAATTGCAAAATTCAGCAGAAGTCGCACGCCGCAAATTAGATTCTTACCTTTATTATTTTTTAGGAAAAGAACTTCCGACAGACGGACATTTTGAAAATCTTCAATACTTGAAAAAATGGGGTTTTAAGATTTCTGATGCAATAGAAAAATGCAAAACTATCGAACAAGTTTTTGATTTCTTAAAAAAGTGGAACGAAGAACGAAAGAATCTTCCCGTTGCAACCGATGGTGTGGTTATCAAAGTCAATTCAATAAAACAACAAAATATTTTAGGATTTACAGCAAAATCGCCACGTTGGGCTATTGCTTACAAATTTCAAGCAGAAAAAGCATGCACACGTCTAAATAGCATTTCTTATCAAGTAGGAAGAACTGGTGCCATTACTCCTGTTGCCAATCTTGATCCCGTACAACTTTCTGGGACAATTGTCAAAAGAGCCTCGTTACACAATGCCGACATTATAGAATCGCTTGATTTACACATTGGCGATATGGTTTTTGTTGAAAAGGGAGGAGAAATTATTCCAAAAATTACCGCAGTTGACAAAACTGCCCGGATACTTATCGGAGATAAAGTCGCATTCATAAAAAAATGTCCAGAATGTGGTGCTGAACTCGTAAGATACGAAGGAGAAGCTGCACATTATTGCCCAAACGAAACACATTGTCCTCCTCAACAAAAAGGAAAAATCGAACATTTTGTTTCTCGAAAAGCGATGAACATTGAAGGACTTGGTTCGGAAACGATTTCCCTGCTTTATGATAACAATCTTCTCAAAAATATTGCAGATATTTACGACCTCAAAGTCCCAGATTTAGCTCAATTGGAACGTTTAGGAGTAAAATCAGCCCTTAACATCAAACACTCCTGTGAAGAATCGCGAAATGTTCCTTTTGAACGTTTACTTTTTGCTTTAGGAATCCGATTTGTAGGGGAAACCACCGCAAAAAAAATTGCTTTTGCTTTTCAGAACATCGACAAAATAATCGAAGCAAAAGAAGATGACCTCCTAAAAGTTGATGAAGTTGGTATTCGAATTGCAAAAAGTGTAGTAAATTACTTTCAACAGGAAGAAAACCTACAAATAATTGAACGATTGCGTTTCTACGGATTACAAATGAGTTTGTCGGAAGAAAAACTTGCCGAACGCACAGATAAATTAGCAGGAATTTCCATCGTAATCAGCGGAACGTTTTCAAAACATAGCAGAGAAGAATACAAAGAATTAATTGAAAGAAACGGAGGCAAAAACGTAGGTTCGGTTTCTGCAAAAACCAATTTTATTTTGGCGGGAGAAAATATGGGACCGGCAAAACTCGAAAAAGCACAAAAACTCGGAGTAAAAATTATCAACGAAGACGATTTCTTACAAATGATTAGCTAAGAAAATTCTTGTTTAAGGAATTTAGACGTAAATCCTTTTTCCGATTTTATTAATTCTTCTGGGGTTCCACTAAAAACAATCTCCCCACCTTTTGCACCTCCTTCTGGACCTATGTCTATAATAAAATCTGCACACTTTATAATGTCCATATTATGTTCTATCACAATTATTGTATTTCCTTTTTCTACCAATTGATTTAAAACTCCAAGCAAGATGCGAATATCTTCAAAATGCAATCCCGTAGTTGGTTCGTCAAGAATATAAAGTGTTTTTCCCGTATCCTTTTTTGCCAATTCTGTTGCTAATTTTATACGCTGACTTTCGCCTCCAGAAAATGTTGTTGCCGACTGACCAAGTTTGATATAACCAAGCCCAACTTCTTGCAACACTTTAAGTTTTCTCACAATATTTGGAATATTTTCAAAAAACTCAACAGATTGATTTATGGTCATATCCAAAACATCAGCAATTGATTTTCCTTTATAACGAACTTCTAAAGTCTCACGATTATAACGTTTTCCACCACATGCTTCGCAAGGCACCAAAACATCAGGCATAAAGTTCATTTCCAATGTCTTATATCCATTTCCTTGACAAACTTCACACCGGCCACCTTTGGTATTAAAAGAAAATCTTCCTGACTTATATCCTCGCATCTTAGCCTCAGAAAGCGTTGCAAAAAGATTACGAATATCAGCAAAAATACCGGTATAAGTTGCTGGATTTGAACGAGGGGTTCTTCCTATTGGCGATTGATTCACAACAATTACCTTATCAACATTGTCAACTCCCTCTATCGAGTCATAAGGCAAAGGATCTTGCAAAGAGCGATAAAACTTTTGACTCAAGATAGGATAAAGCGTCCCATTAATAAGCGAAGACTTTCCACTCCCAGAAACACCTGTCACACAAATCATTTTTCCTAAAGGAATCTCCACATCCACATTTTTAAGATTATTGCCCGAAGCTCCTTTAAGAGTCAAAAAGTCGCCATTTCCTTCCCTTCTTTTTGCAGGGATTTCTACTTTTTTCTCACCACGCAGATATTTTGCTGTAAGAGAATCACTTTTCTCTATTTCTGATGGCTTTCCTAAAAAAACCACTTTTCCTCCCAATCGTCCTGCAAAAGGCCCAATATCAACCAAATAATCTGCTGAAAACATCATATCCTTATCATGCTCCACCACCACAACGGTATTTCCTAAATCGCGTAATTCTTTGAGAGATTTTATAAGTTTTTGATTATCTCGCTGATGCAACCCTATACTTGGCTCATCAAGAATATAAAGCACATTTACAAGTTGAGAACCTATCTGCGTTGCCAATCGAATGCGCTGACTTTCGCCCCCAGAAAGTGTTGCCGATGACCTATTAATAGACAAATAATTAAGCCCAACATCCAACAAAAACTTTGTTCGCGATTGAATTTCTTTAATAATTTCCCTACCAATAAGTAATTGTTTTTCAGAAAGATGAAGATGCAAGTTTGATATCCAATCGTAAAGTTGTTCAATATCCAAAGCGGAGATTTCTGCTATATTTTTTTCGGCAATTCTATAATACAATGCCTCTTTTTTCAAACGACTACCTTTACAATCTGGACAAACAGAAATCTTAGTAAACTGACTTGCCCACTTTTGTTCCGTTTGCGAAACTGAACTTTCTTGCTGAATTTCAATATATTTTACAATCCCCTCATAAGAAGCAAAATAATTTGACTTTCCAAGAGAAGAATTTTTTATTGCCACTGGTTCTGGACAGCCATTTAGAATTTCATACAAAGCTTCCTCGGATAAATCCTTAATCGGAGTCTTCAACGTTGCTCCATATTTTTCGCAAATAGAAGATATTTGCCAAAAAATCAAACTATCCTTTTCTTTTCCCAGCGGAAGTATTCCTCCTTGAGAGATACTCATATTGGAATCTGGAATGATTTTCTCCGTATCAACTTGAGTAATAGAGCCAATCCCTTTACAGCAAGGGCAAGCTCCTTTCGGAGTATTGAATGAGAAATTATGAGGAGCAGGATCGGCATACGAAATACCAGAAGTTGGGCACATTAAATTGCAACTAAAATAACGTTCTTTCCCTGTCTCTGTATCTAACAAAAGAAAAACACCACCACCCTGCTTCATTGCCGAACGCACACTGCGCTTCAAACGTTTTTCATCTTTTTCTCTCACCAGCAAACGGTCAATTACCACTTCGATGTCATGATTCTTATACCGATCGAGCTTCATTCCAAAAACAATCTCTTGAATCACGCCATCAACTCTAACGTGCAAATAACCTTTTTTTCTGATGCTTTCAAAAAGTTCCCGATAATGTCCTTTCCGTCCTTTCACAAGAGGAGCAAGAATCGCAACTTGCTTGTCTGCGTAAGATTGAAAAATTAGACGAAGAATATCCTCCTCTGTATATTTCACCATTTTTTCGCCAGAAACATAAGAATATGCTTCTCCTATTCTGGCATACAAAAGACGGAGAAAATCGTAGATTTCGGTAATTGTGCCAACTGTAGAACGTGGATTTTTATTTGTAGTTTTTTGTTCAATAGAAACGACTGGACTCAAACCTGTGATTTTATCCACATCTGGCCGCTCCATATTGCCCAAAAAGTTGCGAACATACGCCGAAAACGTTTCAATATATCGGCGCTGTCCTTCGGCACAAATGGTATCAAATGCTAACGAAGATTTTCCACTTCCACTCAAACCCGTAATCACAGTAAGTTTGTTGCGAGGGATTGACACATCAATGTTTTTAAGATTATGTACCCTCGCACCAAAAACTTCGAGCTGCTGGTTGTTTTCCGACATAGAATTACTCTTCCTTCAAAAAACCTTCTTCTGGGATTTTCACTATATAGGTTTTGTTCTCCTCGTTTGTAAGCATTTGACCTTTTATCCAAAAATTAGCCTCTTTGAGTTGAGCGTAAGTACAATTGTATTGTGCAGCAAATTCGGTCCAACAATTAACAGCAGTATCAACAACTACGGTTTTGATGTTTTCCATTTTTGGATATTTCGCCATATTTTTCACATTAAAGCCAAAAGCTTCTGGATTAGAAAAAAACTCTTTAACAACCAACATCCGAAAAACATAGCGACTAGTTTCTTGGTTCAAATAAAGATCAAAAAAGTTATTGATTTGTTGCTCCTTCGACATTCGTTCCAAACGACCAATACCCACATTATATGAGGCCGAAGCCATAAACCAATCATCGAAATACTTATACGCCGCCTTCATATAACGACAAAAAGCCTCTGTCGATTTCTCCACATGAAAGCGTTCGTCAACTTCATCGTTAATTTCCAATCCATACTGACGTCCTGTTCCTTCCATAAACTGCCATAAACCAGCAGCTTTGACCGGAGAAACAGCCCTTGGGTCGAGCGTACTTTCCACTACTGCCATATACTTAAAATCGTCGTGAATACCATATTTTTTCAAAATTGGCTCAATGACTGGAAAATAGCGCTCACTACGTTTTAGAATAAGTGTCGAAGATGTATGGGAATAGCAATAAGCTATTCGTTCTCGATCGTAACGTTCAAACAAATCTTGTCTTGTTATATCTATTTTGATTCCTGCGAATTCAACCACCTTAACTTCCTTTTCTTCTACAGGTTCAACCTCTTGAAGTTTCTCAGGTTCATCGCCATATAAGGCACGGAACACAAGCAACAACAGCACAAGAAGCAAGCCCATCACAAGACTTAAAACAAAACTCTTGAACTTAATGCTATTTTTTTTCAGTTTTATCATTCCAAACTATGAATAATCAATCCCGAACGCAATTTTGGTTCGAACCAAGTGGTTTTAGGGGGCATAATATTTCCGCTATCAGCAATATCAATAAGTTGCTTCATCGAAACTGGATAAAGTGCAAGTGCAACACGCATTTCTCCACTATCAACACGACGTTTCAATTCTCCAAGACCACGGATTCCTCCAACGAAATCAATTCGCTTATCACTACGCAAATCTTTGATTCCGAGTATTTCATCAAGAATTAAGTTCGACGAAATGGTTACATCCAATACACCAATTGGGTCGTTGTCGTTGTAAGTTCCTACTTTTGCAGTAAGCGAATACCAAACACCAGACAAGTAAAGCGAAAAATTGTGCAATTTTGTAGGCTTGTAGATTTCTTCTCCCATTTTTTCCACTTCAAAATTTTCCGACAATTTTGCCAAAAATTCTTCGTCAGAAAGTCCATTCAAATCTTTCACAACACGGTTATAGTCGATAATATTCAACTGATTATCAGGGAAACAAACTGCCAAAAAGTAATTATATTCTTCATCACCTTTATGAGATGGATTTTGCAAACGTTTTTCATTGCCAACCAATGCAGCAGCAGCACTACGATGATGTCCGTCAGCAATGTACATAGCTGGCATTTGTGCAAAAAGTTCGGTAATACGAGCAATAGTTTCTTCACTATCAATTACCCAAAAATGATGTCCAAAACCATCAGGTGCCACAAAGTCGTATTCAGGTTCACGTTTCACCACTTCGGCAACAATGGCGTCAATTTCATCGTTGTGAGGATATGCAAAAAACACAGGTTCAATGTTAGCATTATTCACACGAACGTGCTTCATACGATCTTCTTCTTTATCACGACGAGTTAGTTCGTGTTTTTTGATTTTTCCTGTCATATAGTCATCAACGTAAGCACCCACACAAAGTCCATATTGTGTACGTCCGTTCATTGTCTGAGCATAAACGTAGTAATTTTCCTTTTCATCTTGCACCAACCAACCTTTTTCCTGAAACATTTTGAAATTTTCTACAGCCTTTGCATACACTTTTTCGTCGTGTTCATCAGTTCCAATTGCAAAATCAATTTCAGGCTTGATAATGTGATACAACGATTTTTCGTTGCCTTCGGCTTCAATTCTTGCTTCTTCCGAATTAAGCACATCATAAGGACGCGATGCTACTTGTTCCACCAGTTCTTTTGGTGGACGAATACCTTTAAATGGTTTAATAATTGCCATAATTATTTGATTTTTATTGTTTTAAAAATTATAATACTTCTCAAAAATTCAGTTTGCAAAATTACAAAAAAACACACCAATCAACAAATTCAATAATTAATCGTTTCCCAACTTTGCCCCAAAAGGTATTTTTTCTACCTTTGCACAAGTTTTTTTTAGCGGGATGTAGCTCAGCCCGGTTAGAGTACGCGTCTGGGGGGCGTGTGGTCGCTGGTTCGAATCCAGTCATCCCGACAAATCCGATAAACACTGAGTTTCGAGCAAAAA
>JAGCAG010000011.1 GCA_017652785.1 Paludibacteraceae bacterium
ACCCAAAATATTTCTTGTCCAATTATGTTCTCCAATAGTCTTTAGAATGAATTGAGAAAATTCTTCACTTTTAGAATAATGTAGAAGTTTACGGATTACATATTCCTGTTCTCTTGTTAATTTATCCATATCTTTTTTGTTTTGATTACAATATATGATATAAATATAATAAGAATAATTGATAAATTTTAATAATCCACTATAAAAAAGTCCTCTGAAATAAATTCAAAGAACTTTTACTGCCTTGTTTTTTATTATAGTAAGCTTTGCGGGTCGTGGAAGCATTAACTCAAATATTATGAATCAATATTAAAGTTTCTATTTTGCTTGATATTTATGCTTTAAAGAGCAATTCTTTTGCATTTTCGATAGCAGCTTGCGAAGGATTTTTTCCACTTAAAAGTTCAGCTACTTCCAAGATTCTTTCCTCTTCCGAAAGTTTAACAATGTTTGTTATTGTTGTGAGTTCGTTGTCAAACTTGTAAACTTTGAAATGAGAAGTTCCCTTTGATGCGATTTGAGGAAGGTGCGTGATGGAGATGACTTGTGTCGTTTCTGCAATACTAGCCATAATTTCTCCCATGCGATGGGCAATTTCGCCAGAAACACCAGTATCAATTTCGTCGAAAATGATGGTTGGAAGATAAGATTTTGAAATAAGTAAAGATTTGATACTGAGCATAACTCTTGACATTTCTCCTCCAGAAGCGATGTCAGTAATTGGTTTTAATTTGCCGTTTTTATTGGCGGTAAACAAAAACTCAACATTATCTTTTCCTGATGGAGAAAATTCATTTTTTTCGCTTATTGATACTTCAAATTGAGAGTTCGGCATGCCCAGAAGCAAAAGTTTTTCTTCTATCATTTTTGATATTTCCTCACAAACCGATTTGCGTTTCTGAGTGAGTAATTCTGCAGTTTTCTGCATAACATCAAACGATTCGCCGACTTTTTTCTGAAGCATTTCCAATTCAGCGTCGAAAGAGTCTATTTGTTGCAATTTCTGTTCAAATTTGTTTTGTAAAATGAGTAGTTCTGCCACCGAATCGACACGATGTTTTTGTTGTAAACTATAAATAGTGTTCAATCGTTCTTCTATTTCTGCCTTTCTGTTTGGATTGAAATCAGTTGTATTGAGCAAATTTTCTGTTTCGCCAGAAATGTCTTTTAACTCAATTCGGCAACTTTCCATTCGATTGGACAACTCCATCAATGCAGGAGAGTATTGCTCAATGCGTTTTAACTGATTTTCAAGTTCTCGCAGTTTTGATAGCGAATTTTGTTGTTCTCCTTCAAAAAAATCATAAATACCAGATAACGCATTTTTTATTTCTTCTGTATGATTGAGAATTGCCAATTCCGTTTCTAAACTCTCTTGTTCATTTTCTTGCAACTTAGCATCCAAAAGTTGATTAAACTGAAATTCGGCATAATCACGATCGGCTTTTATCTTTTCTGCATTTTCTTTTAAGTCGGAAAATTCTGAAAGATTTTTTTTGTAAGTGGTATATTTCTCAAAAAAATCTTTTTTCAGTAACTTGTTTTTTGCCACCGAATCTACTATATCCAGTAGGAAAGAATCTTTTGTTAGTAATAGATTTTCGTGCTGAGAATGAATGTCAATGAGTTGAGAAGTCAATTCTTTAAGTGTGTTCAGTGTTGTTGGAGTGTCGTTGATAAAAGCACGAGACTTTCCACTATCTTGAACCTCTCTTCGTACGATGATCTCATTTTCAAAATCCAAATCGTTAGCTTCAAAAAAATGTTCCAAACCATAATCCTTTATCTCAAAGGTTGCTTCTACCACACACTTTTGTTTCCCTTCTTGAATGGTTTTAGAATCAGCTCTTTGGCCCAAAACCAATGCTAAAGCACCCATAATTATTGATTTACCAGAACCAGTTTCTCCCGTAAGTACAGAAAAACCTTCAGAGAAATCAATGCTTAGATGTTCAATCAATGCATAATTTTTTATTTCTAAATGTTTTAGCATATCTTTTTAGTCTTTTATTGCTTCGTATCGATGTGTTAGCGTTGGGTTTATGTCGGTAAGTAGTTCGTAGATAGTTTCCTTTTCTTTTGTGGTTCCTTTTTTAGAGAAAATGTTGATAATTTCATCATTCTTTGCGTCAAGGAAAGAAATTGTAGCAATGGCCGCTGGTTGCATATTGTTTATTTCTTTTAGAACGGGTAATAATGATGCAATCTTCGCTCTTGCATTTTCAACGTTGGCAGTCATTTCGTCTAATCCTAAACGATGATACGAATAAAACATTTCTCTGAAATTTCGGAATCTTTCGTCCATAAGGTTGTTGATTAAAGCATAACGATTTCGAGTGCTTTCAAATGCTCTCCATCCGTTAGCTTCTGCATCTGAGCGACTTTGCATCAAGTTAACAATGTTTTCTGCTTTCTGAAAGTAGGAAGTACCACCTAATTTACTGAACGAATCAGCATCGTAGCCAAGAATAATGTAGGCATAGTATGCTAAAACGGCTGTAAGGTTCGATTCGTATGTGTTTTCGTTAATTTCAATAGGGTCGTATTCAACGTACGAAAAATTAAAATTTTCGTCTTTGAAGTTGAAAATCGGAGAATTGTACGACGAGTTGTAAACCGGCCGACGCGCTTGTACTTGAATGTCTGCGGTAAAAGCATTGTCGGTATAGTTTTTTATTGTTATCAAGATGTTACAATCAATTCGTTCTTCTTCTGTATAAACGTAATTTGTCCAATGCCGATTATTTATAAATTCGCTTAAAGCCGTTTGCAAAGTCTCAAAAATTTGTTTGTTTGACGTTTGTACTTGCGAAGAATTTATTTGCAATTGACAATTCAATTCTTGAGCAAATGTGTTTATGCCAACGAAAAATAAAATTATAAGAACGATTTTTCTCATCTTCTTTATTTTAAGTTGATTATTTCATTAACAATATCTTGAGCGACTTCAGTTTTTGCCTTTAAGTCGAAGTTCTTTATTTCCCCTGTTTTGTGAATGATACGAATTTTGTTGGTATCAAAACCAAAGCATGTGTTTTCTTCTTTCATCGAGTTCAACACTATGAAATCAAAATTTTTGCGTTTGAGTTTCTGTTGAGCATTATTCTCTTCATCATTTGTTTCCAAGGCAAATCCCACTAGAAATTGTTTCTCAGTTTTTACTTTCCCGAGATTTTTGGCAATGTCTGGTGTTGATTGCAATTCTAATGTCATTTCGCCTTTTTTCTTGATTTTTTCGTTTTCAAAACTTTTGGGAGAAAAATCGGCAACAGCCGCACTAAGAATTGCTCCATCGCATTGAGAAAATGCTTTTGTGGCGGCATCGTTCATTTCCCTTGCAGATTCTACGTTAATGCGTTGAATATTTGGGTTTTGAGTTTTTAGTGCGACAGGACCAGCAATTAGAATAACCTCAGCTCCTGCTTCGGCACATTTTTCAGCCAAAGCAAATCCCATTTTTCCTGAAGAATAATTTCCAATGAAGCGAACAGGGTCTATTTTTTCGTAAGTCGGTCCAGCTGTGATAAGAATTCTCTTTCCTTTTAAAAGGAGATTTTTGTTCAGTTCTTTTTCCAAAAAATCAACGATTTTTAGAGGTTCTTCCATTCTCCCTTTGCCATCTAAACCACTTGCCAATTCGCCCGAAGTAGGTTCGATGACGAAACAACTGTTCTCTTGGAGACGTTTTAGGTTTTGTTGCGTTGTGGCGTGTTTGAACATATCCAAGTCCATAGCAGGAGCAACAAATACGGGACATTTTGCTGATAAATAGGTGGTCAGAAGCAAGTTGTCGGCAATGCCATTTGCCATTTTTGCTAAAGTGTTGGCAGTAGCAGGCGCAATCAGGAATGCATCTGCCCAAAGACCTAAACTTACGTGACTATTCCAAGCTCCGTTAGTTGGGTCAAAAAAATCAACATAAACAGGATTTTTTGATAAAGTAGCTAACGTCAAAGGTGTGATAAATTCTTTTGCTTTTTCCGTCATCAGAACTTTGACTTCTGCTCCACGTTTTACCAATTCGCGCACGATGTAAGCCGTTTTGTATGCGGCAATTCCGCCCGTGACACCTACTATTATTTTTTTGTTTAGTAGCATTCCTTTTGTCTCTAGAAAAAAACACAAAAAAGATAATGAAAAAGTTCGAAGAAACTTTGACCTTATCTTTTTCCTAAATACCAAATTAGTATGTAAAACCTTTACTTATTCCGCCATTTCGGAAGGATCGCGATAAACCACTTTGTCTTCGATGAATTCTTGTGTTGCAATCAATGTTGCTTTTGGAATTTTTTCGTAGTAACGCGAAATTGCAATTTGTTCACGATTTTCAGTGATTTCTTCCAAATTGTCGGTCAGTGAACCATATTCTTGCAACTTTTTGCCTAATTCTTCTTTCAACTCGTGGTTGATTTGATTGGCACGTTTTGCAATAATATTTACTGTTTCGTACACGTTACCAACATTTGAACTTAAGTCGTTCATGTCTCTAGTAACAATAGAATTTGGTGCTTTTGTTTTTTTGAAATCCATATTTATTTTTCTTTTAAGTAATTTTTAGCTTCTTTTAATATTTTGTCTGCATCTTTGATGTTTTTTCCTTCTGGGAATTCGTTGACGTAGTTATAGTACTCGTCGATAACTTCGCTATAACGTTCTGCTTTTTTTTCGTCTACACTATGTTGTGCTTCTTTCCATTTCGATTTTAAAATGATGAAATGCAAATCGTCGCAATATTCAGATTCTGGATAATTACGGATGGCATTTTCGGCACAAATAATTGCAGAACGATAGTTGTTTCCTAAATAAATCCCTAAATCGTAGTACGTTTTACAATTTAGATATGCTTTTCTTACTAATTTCTCTTTCAGTTCGTTCAGGTAATTGTAGGCTTCTGTAGTTTTATCCGAATTAGGATAAAGCGCTACATAGTCCTCAAGAGCCGAAATTCCTTTTAACGTATATTCTTGGTCAAGACGAGCATCCGGAGAGAGTTTGTAATAACAAAATCCTCTCATAAAATTGCTTTCACGTACATATTCTCCTTGTGGGTAATTTTTTAAATAAATCTCATAATGTTCAACGGCTGCATAGTAGTCTTTTTGCCCAAAGTAAGACTCCGAAAGCAAAAACAAAATCTCTTGCGCTTGCATAGTTCCTCGAAAGTGGACAGAAATTTCATCAAACAAAGTAGCAGCTTTGGTGTACTTTTTATCTTGAAAGTAATTTTTTGCTGCTACAAATTTTGCATCAACGTCTTTGCTTTTCTGTATTTGGTGAAACGTTCCACAAGAACTCAACACCAATGCCACCGCAATAATATGAATACCTACTTTACGCATTACCTAAAAAGTTTGCAAATATACGCAATTTGAGGAAACAAAAAAAGATATTACCTTCCTTTTGTTGCTGTCCTTATTGTTATTTGCTCTTCTCCGCCACTTGCTATGCGGTCTCCATGGCGTTCCCTAAAAGTCTTGTTGGTATCTTCTACCCTTTTTTGTTTTATAGTACATCTTGTTAGTGGGATGTTATTGCCCTTATCCTTTTCATTATCTCCGTAATGGTTTTTATATTTAGAAAAATGAGTTTCAGTTTCTTTCTTTTCGTTATTTTTGCAACTAAAATCTGGATC